>JANXLW010000265.1 GCA_025354965.1 Betaproteobacteria bacterium | reverse complement strand
GATGGCTCGCTCAGCGTGGCAAACATTTTGACGGGGTCCAAGCGGATGCTGGTCGGTGCGTTGGGAGCGGGCGGCAAAGGTTTGTATGCACTGGATATCACGGGTAGCACCCGTCTGGCTCCGGCCGACGCAGTCACTGCGGCCAGCAACGTCAAGTGGGAGATCACGCCAAGCAGCACCGGTTTTGCCAATTTGGGCTACACCTATTCCAATCCCATCATCGTCAAGATGGTGGGCGGTACCGACGTTGTCATTGTCGGCAATGGTTACAACAACAGCGGCGATTCGCAAGCCTATTTGTACGTCATCAATGCCGACACGGGCGCGCTGATCTCTGCCATTCAGGGCGGCACGTCGGGTAACGTCGGCAGCCCGAATGGTTTGTCCTCACCAGTTGCCGTAGACAGCAATGGTGACGGCATGGCAGACATTGTTTATGCAGGTGATCTGAATGGCACCATGTGGAAATTCAATCTGGCCAATTCAACTGCCACCGCGCTGTTGACCACTTCGCCGGCACAGCCCATCACCATGACGCCCGGTGTCTCCTTGCATCCCAATGGCGGATACATGATCGATTTCGCGACCGGCTCCATGTTGACAGCGGCAGACGCAACCGACACTGCCACGTTTGCCGCCTACGGCGTTTGGGATGGTGCCCCAGTTGCCAATACTGCGCTCCTGAACCAGACCTTGACCGAGCGTTGCTACACCTCGGGAACCGCCGTTGCAGCAACACCCTGCGCCAGTCGTGTCCGCACGGTCACCTCAAATCAGGCGGATTGGACTGCCCACAAAGGTTGGCGCGTTGCCTTGCCGGCCAAGGAAAAAGTCGTAGGTGATGGCAGCTTCATTGAAAGTGGACGCTTTTACTTCACCTCTAACAACCCGACCATTGCAACCACAATTCCGGGTTTTACGACCACTGTGATGGGCGAGAGCTGGCTGATAGAGCTCGACTACCTTACCGGTGGTGTAAAAAATTCTCCGTTCCTGGATTTAAGTGGCAACCACGTCATTGACGATGACGATCGGGTTAAGACTACAGTGGCTCCCAGCACCGCCCCGGTGCCTGATTTGAGCACCAACGGCGTTGCGGTGGGCAAATGGGTTTCGGTGGGCGTCATGTCGCAACCGACCCTGGCGCAGTTGAGCAACTTGAACAATACGCTGTTCAACCAGAACCCGGACATCACGCTTGTACCGGTGATACTGGGCACCGGCGCCGGTGTAACCGGGGGGCACTTTGACGTCGACATTTTTTATGCCGACCCGAGCAACGGCGCGCAGGCCAGTGCCACCATCAAGGTCGGCACTGGCGGGCAGACCAGCGGTTGGCCGGCCACACTGGGCGGCATCACCGTTAACGGCGTCACCATCGTACCGGCGTTGACGGTGAGCGACATTGCCGACGGCACCGCCATCAGCAGCAATCGCGATATTCTGGTCAACCAGATCAACCAACGCACAGGGACCACCGGTTTCACCGCAATGCGTTCAAATAATAGTACCGATATCACCATCAATGCGCCGCTCGGTGCGCAGTACAACAACCAACCCATCACTATTTTGGCCGGTACTTCATCGGTCGGGAGTCCTGCAACCGCTCCGGCCAACGGGACGCTTGTCATAACCAATGTTTCAAAAGGCAAGAATGACGTATCCATCAAGTGCGGAAATACCTACATTACCGGCGCACCAGGCGATATTTCTTCGCTTGATAGTGACAGCACTTCCAGCAGACTTAACGATCTGTTCAATCAGATCAGTGGCAAGACGGTGAATGGCTACACCACAACGTGCACCAAGATTGGCTCGACTACTACGTCCCTGAGTTGTTCCATTCAGGCGCCTGCCGGTGCCGCGGCGTGCACCGCATTCACCACGCATCGGATATCGACATCAACCAATACCGGTCCCTCAGGAGGCTCCGCAGCAAGCGGTTGGACCAATTACGCGCCCGCACTGACACCAACGGCTTTCAACAATGCCGGTGTTGATCCAAATTCAACGGGCGACACCTGCGTTGATACCGCCTGCAAATACCGGACGCACTTTCACCAATACGACGACGTCTTTGATGTGACCGGGGTCAACATGCTTAACCCCAGCAGCACCACGCTTAACATCAAGCTGGGCATTGCATCCTTGACGCAAAATTTCAAGGTGCTTGTGCAAAACCAGTACCTGAGTCCGGCGGTGAAACTCCATATTGGCGATCCGAGTTATTTGTACAACGTCGATTTTGGATATATATCGTTGAAGAACTATGCCACCTGGACCGACGCTGCGCATCTTGAAACTTTGCAGACCTACCGCCGTGACCCCAATGTGGTTTGGTCGGGATCCAACCCACCTGAAAGCGAGCAGCTTGCGAAGCCCAAAACCATCGGGAGTCTGGTTTTCAATATGCCGCTGGATGCGTTGACACCGAAGGATTGGGGAGGCAATGGTGATGTGCGGGTCGGCCTGCATCCCACAATTTACCGGTGTGTCTGGCAGGCTGACAGCAACCACGATGGCAATATGTACCAGCCTGTGATCCCGCCGGCCAACGGTGCTACCGGTCCCGGCGTTGCGGGGTGGAGCAATTCAACATCGCCCACCACCGCCACCGGCGCGCGTCACAATGGCGCCCTGGTTTTTCAACTCATCAGGGACACGACCCCCAACTCGGCACTCGAACAGAATGTGGCGGGTCGCCCGGAATATGGCTGGCGGGTTAAGTCCGCTCTGTTCAGTCAATATGTCTTAATGGAATACGCCACTTACTGGCACCACCCAAACGACAAATGCTATTCGGATTCTGGCTGGACCAAAACGCCTGCCGCCGACAACGGGACCAGTAGCTTGACCGCCAAGGCCCCTGGTTCCACTGATCCGCACATTGGCAATTTGAGCGCGGGCTCGGCCGGTGCTGGCGGTAACGGGACTGTGACGTCGGTTACCACAACGATTGCCGGTGCAGTGACTACGTCGGTGATCACCTATACCGATGGCACTCATGCCACTGTCGTCAGGACCGCCAATACAGATGGCACCGTGACCATTGTCACAACCGATGCCGCCGGTGTGGTCACGACGCAAAAGGTCTTGAATCTCGATGGCTCGCTCAAGACTGGTGGCGACGAGTTGGGTCGAGTTAGGGCCGTTAGCGGGCGCATTTCGTGGCGTGAGCTGGTAGCACCTTGATGGGGAGGTTGTGGAGCCACAGCCTTGCTGTTCAAAAAATGAGGGACTTGATCGTGAAACGTTCAAACTTTAGAGGCTTCACACTGGTCGAGATGATGATCGTGGTGGCCATTGTCGGCATCCTGGCGGCTGTAGCTTTGCCCAGCTACCGTAACTACATCATTCGCGCGGCACGAGTGCAGGCCCAGACTGAATTGCTGGCGCTCGCGAGCTTGCAAGAAAAGATATTTCTCAATTCGAACAACTACGCTTTCAGTGTGACGGCGGACTATAACGGCACAGCAACCGGCGGACTCGGGCGCACTTCGGGCCGGACGACCGATAGTCGCTATTCCTTGTCGTTGAACATTACCCAGCCGGCCCAGACTTTTGTGCTCACCGCCACTCCAGTGACTGGTAGCACCCAGGACGGTGACGGCACCATTTCCGTTAGCGAGAATGGCGCACGAACATGCAATCCAACTTGCGGTCCACAGGGACTGGCTAGCTGGTAAAAATCAGACGTTTTGTGGGCCTGGACGCTGCATCTGAGGTGGCTATCCAAGTGTGCGGAAGTGGGATGGACAGTTGTAAAAACTCAGATTGCAATTTTCTTTGACTAAATCCGGCCACAGGCGCATCATCTGCGTCTATGAATAAAATACATTTATTTACAATAAATACATATGGATACTATTTTGCCACCGGGTATTCAATGGTTGAATTGCTTGTTGTCTTGACTCTTTTAAGCGTCCTGGCCTCAATGGCGGTGCCGTCCATGACCGCAATGATCAACACCCAAAGATCAACGTCCTTAGGCAACGCTCTCTTGGCAAGCCTGAATCTCGCGCGCAATGAAGCGATTAAACGCAATTCCCGCACGGTGCTTTGCAAGTCGGCTGACGGATTGTCCTGCACCAACAGTGGCGGCTGGCAGCAGGGCTGGATAATGTTTCAAGATGTAAACAACAACGCCCTGCTGGATGCTGGCGAGCAAGTGATCCACTTACAAGGCGCTGCGTCGCAAGGTCTAAGTCTGACCGGCAATACGAATGTGGCCAACTATGTCTCGTACAGCGCATCGGGCTCGGCCAAGCTGGTTTCCGGGGCATTCCAGGCTGGCACTTTCAGGCTGTGCCTGGACCCGGTAGTCGTTGGTGATGTGCGGCAGATTATCTTGAGCAGTACCGGTCGGGCACGGTCAAAAAAGGGCCTGGCAAGCGACTGCTTCTAAATTGAAGCTGTGAGGGAACGACCTAGCGCCGTACTTCATCCACCAGCGTCTTGAACTCGTCAATATCCTCAAAACTTCGGTAAACGCTGGCGAACCGCACGTAAGCCACTTTGTCCAGCTTCTTAAGTTCACGCATCACCAGTTCTCCAATGCGTGCCGAGGGCAGTTCGCGCACTCCCATGGTCAGCAGCTTTTCTTCCATGCGCTCAACCGCCCCGTCAACCTGTTCCGTGCTGACGGGACGCTTGCGCAGGGCCAGTTTCATCGAGGCCAGCAGTTTTGTGCGCTCGTATTCAATGCGCCTGCCATCCTTTTTGACAATGATAGGAAAATTGACGTCTGGTCGTTCATAGGTGGTGAAGCGCTTTTCGCAGGAAGCACACTGGCGCCTGCGCCGGATCGAGTCACCGTCCTCGGAAATCCGGGTCTCAACCACCTGCGTTTCGGAGTGGCTGCAGAATGGGCACTTCATTGGGAGCGCAGCGCCGGGCCGCCCCGAGCAAGCTCGCTTCCCCACGGGGGGCAGCGAGGACACGCAGTGCTGAGCGTGGGGCTTAGCATGATATTTACCGGTACACCGGGAAGCGTGCGGTCAGTGCGTTAACTTTCGCGCGTACGGCATCAATGTTAGCGGCGTCCCTTGGATGGTCCAGCACATCGGCTATCAAATTCGCTGTGAGGCGTGCTTCTTCGTCCTTGAAGCCACGGGTTGTCAGCGCCGGAGTACCGATGCGCACTCCGCTCGTGACCATAGGTTTTTCGGGGTCATTCGGGATGGCGTTCTTGTTGATGGTCATATGGGCGCTGCCCAACACGGCCTCGGCCTCTTTGCCGGTAATTCCCTTGGCACGCAGGTCGACCAGCATCACATGGCTCTCGGTGCGACCGCTGACAATGCGCAGGCCGCGAGTTGCGAGAGTCTCGGCCACAATTTGTGCGTTTTTCAGCACCTGTTGCTGGTAGATTTTGAATTCTGGTGCCAATGCCTCCTTGAAGGCCACTGCCTTGGCTGCAATCACGTGCATTAGCGGGCCGCCTTGCAGACCAGGGAAGATGGCACTATTGATGGCCTTCTCGTGCTGCGCCTTCATCAAAATAATACCCCCACGGGGGCCGCGCAGGCTTTTGTGGGTGGTTGATGTCACAACGTCGGCGTGGGGTACCGGGTTGGGGTAGATGCCAGCCGCAATCAAACCCGCATAGTGGGCCATGTCGACCATGAAAATGGCGCCCACGTCTTTTGCGACTTTAGCAAAGCGCTCGAAGTCGATTCGCAAGCTGTAGGCGGATGCGCCGGCGATGATCAGTTTGGGCTTTGATTCATGGGCTTTGCGCTCCATGGCGTCGTAATCGATTTCTTCCTTGCCGTTAAGACCGTAGCTCACCACATTGAACCACTTGCCACTTATGTTCAAAGCCATGCCGTGGGTCAGGTGACCGCCTTCCGCCAACGACATACCCATGATGGTGTCGCCGGGTTTCAGAAAGGCAAGGAATACCGCCTCATTGGCAGACGCGCCGCAATGTGGTTGTACGTTGGCGGCTTCGGAGCCAAAAATCTGCTTCACGCGGTCAATCGCAAGTTGTTCTGCGACGTCCACATATTCGCAGCCGCCGTAGTAGCGTTTGCCAGGGTAGCCTTCAGCGTATTTGTTAGTCAGTTGAGTGCCCTGTGCTGCCATGACTGCGGGTGAGGCATAGTTTTCGCTCGCGATCAGCTCGATGTGTTGCTCCTGGCGAGCGTTTTCAGCTTGAATGGCGGCAAAAATTTCGGGATCGGTCTGCTCGATGAGAATATGACGGTCGTACATTTTGTTCGGGAAGGCTTCCAACGCCTGGGTGGTTTGAAAGATCAGGATTGGAACACAACAGCAACTTTTTCCGGGACTTGATCTGATTTTGCCGGTGCAGGGGAACCAACGTTCTGGGTCACGACGAGCGGTACCGTACGACCATTTGCCACCAATTGCAGACGGGCGTGCTCAGCCAACACCTTATTGGCGTAACCGCCATCATCTTCAACGTTCGCGGCGCCCACATAAAACCGCAGTCCGCCCTCGACTGAACCGGCGCGAGCAATGCATTCCTGCAGCACCTTGACGCCAACTCGCAGGTTGGTCAGCGGATCAAAGGCAGCCAATTTTCCGCCAAAGCTCTCGTACTTGTCGCTGTGAACCTGGGTCATCACCTGCATCAGTCCCTGGGCGCCAACCGGGCTTTGCGCGAACGGGTTGAAGCCGGACTCTACCGCCATCACTGCCAGTATCAGCGTCGGATCAAGTTTGGTGTGAATGCCGATTTCATACGCTTCTGCCACCAGCGCACTGAGTGGCTCGGGCGCGACACGGTATTTTTTGCTTAACCAGTAGGCAACTGCTGCTTGCTGTTTGGGCAAATCTTGCGGATTGCTGGCAGTTGCTCGATCAATGGCGTCAGTTCCACTGACCCACCCAGTTAGCGCCACCTGGCGCGTTTGCAGCCAACTAAATAGCTCGAACTCGCCGACTTGACGCAATTCCGGACGGGCAGTCAACGTGATAACGACAAAGATGACAGCCAGCCCGACCAGGGCGAAGCCGTTGTGGGTTATTTCAAAGAAGCCTTGGGCAATGTCCGATGCGAATGTTCGCAGACCCTGGGTAAATTTTTTTTGCGACGCTGTCATAGCTCTTCCTTCGTTCGCGCGGGCCTGGTTTGTTGGACTGTATGCAATTCAACAAACGTTGCACCTCGTTTGGGTTGGTACGCTATCAATATCCTGCTTCGCGGTTTATGCGCAACGTGCAGAGATTTGAATATGCCGGGTTCGGCAGCGGGTACGGGTTATCCCTAGACTTTTTCTGGGATGGGCGGATTCTAGGTGCACTTTATATATCAAGTCAACCATATAAAAATAACTTATTATTCAAAAAAACCCAATTAAACTGGGTGTGGCCGGACCGGCAACGCCGCTGGCCAAACCTAAATCAGGAATGGCTTCACCCCGAAATTTCTGTTTTTCAGGTTATTGGTAAAGCATTCTTCATTGAAGATTTTGTTTGCAATTGCCGCACCTTTTGACTAGACTCACTGTGCTTGTTGAGAGACAAGCAGTAAGTCGGCAGTAGCCAGTCCCTACCTCGCGGTAGCTGTGATAAAGCGGCCCCGGCAATTTGTGGAGGCAATCTTTTACCTCCCAGCACTTTGGGACTTTACCCTCCCACTGCGCGAGCCCTGACGGCATGGACCTTGTGTCAGCTGTCAAGCCCGGCGACTTGGCGTAGAGCCAACCGACCGGGCTTTCGTTTTTTTGCCTCATCGGTTAAATTGCAGCGAAAATAGTAGTCCAACCCTTTCCGACCTCGGGCGGGGATATTCCTCTTTGTTTGCGCAACTTATGTCCCCTTTCTTTGCCTCCAATAAAACTGTCGAAATCCCAGAAGTGAAACAAATCCCAACCAGGACAAGCGAACCCCATCCTTTGGACGCACTCACGGGTGGTGCATTTTCTGCCCATACATCCAGCGATCGAACGGCGCGAATTCGTGCTTGGCTGGTCAGTACACCCAGCGCAGAACAAATGCAGACCGTTTTCAAGGAACTCAGCGGCAAGGACAAAGGTGCCGCAAAATTGTTGCGCGAAAAGCTTGATGAGATTAAACGCAGCAAGGGTCAGGAATCAATTGCTCAGGAGTGGGCCGACAGGGGGCAGGCGTTGTTGACCTTGGGCAAACTTAACATCGCAGACGCCATGGCATGGCAGCGTGACGCGGCCAAGGCTGGCGCGCCCTTGAGCAAGGAGCCTTTGGCCACTCTCAAAGGGCAGTTGAGTGAGCGTGTAAAAGTCATTGAAGACTTGCAACACCGGGTGCAGGTTCAACGCGAAGCGGCTGTGTTGCTGGCCCAACGCATAGAGGTGCTGTCAACCAAGTCGTGGCGCGACGCACAGACCGTTATGGATGCTTTGCACGTTGATGTGGAGCATTGGCAGGGGCAGGCCACTTCTTTGTTGAGCGATATCAATTGGCCAAGCGTGGAAGCCAAATTTCCACCGTTGTTGGACGCTTCGCGCAGCCAGTTGCTGGCGGTATGGGATGCTTTTAAGGGCGCCTTGGCGCAGGCATCCGCAGCGGCTGAAGACCCAGCGGCTGCCTTGCCCACGGTACCGGTATGGGCCGATGAACTGCGTATCGGTCGGGTCATCCCGCAAGAGCCTGTCGCTAAAGCAAAGAGACCCCCAATAGACCCTGAAATCAAAGCCAAAGCAATGAATGTGGTGCGCGACGTGCTACACAAATTAGAGCAGGAAATTGCCGAAGGGCATGGAAAGGCGAGTGCCGGTGCCGCTGCTGCTTTGCGCAATGCACTGAAAGAATACGGCAAAATTGTCGATGACAAACTCGAAAGTCAAGCCCATGCAGCACTTGCAGCTGCGGGTGAGCTTGAAGGTTGGCAGCGTTGGCGTGCCGACCAATTGCGCGAAGAGTTGGTGGTCAAGGCGGAGGCTTTACTGAATCGACCAGAGGGTCAGGCGATGGGTGGGCGCAAGATGCAGGAAAACCTGCGCGCCTTGCGGGACCAATGGAAGCAGACTGACCAGGGCGGCGTACCTAACCATGGCCTGTGGAAGCGGTTTGACGACGCCTGCAACGAGGCACATAAGGTAGTGGAAGCCTGGTTGGAAAAAGTCAAGGCTGAGTCGGCCGAGCACCGGGCTCAGCGCTTGGCGCTGATTGAAGAAGTCAATGCCTGGGCGGCTGCCAACCCGGTGGCGCTGGACGATGACTGGAAAGGCTTCAATCGCTTGCTGCACCAGTTCGGTGATCGCTGGCGCGATGGTGGTCACGTAGGTGAAAAGGTCTTCTCCGAGTTGCAGCCACTGTGGAAAGCGGCCATCGGTTCGGCCGCAGCGCCGCTGGAGGAATTGCAGAAGCGAAGCTTGATGACGCGCCAGAGCATGATTGAAGAGGCGAAATTACTTGGTGCTCAGCCAGAGTTGCGCATTGACGCGGTGAAGGCATTGCAGCAGCGCTGGCAGACGGAAACTCAAGTGGTACCCATGGAACGCCGCCTGGAACAAAAGTTGTGGGACGCGTTTCGCAAACCGATTGACGAAGCCTTTAGCCGCAAAACTGCAGAGCGTGAGCGTGCTGATGCCGCCCTTGGTGAACGCGACCGTACTGTGCTTGCGGCTGCCAAGGCGCTGGAAGCGGCCAACTCCGCCGGTGATGCGCAGGTCATCCGCAGCGCCATGAATTCGCTGGAGGCGGCCTTGCGTGGACAAGCGCAAGCACAAGCCGCTGTTGCCGAGGTTGTTCAAGCCGGTAACGCTGATGCGGGTGCTGCGACAGACTTGACGAAAGCCGTACCAATGACGGCCGAAGCATCGGACGTGACGGAGACGGTTGACTCGGGTCATACGGGGGAAGCAACAATAGCGGTGGCGCCGGTTGAATCTGCGGTGCCGTCAAAGCCCGCGCCGAGACCGGTTGTGGCGGTGCGAGGTGATGACCGCCCCGGTATGAAGAAGACCGAGCCCATGGCAATGGGGCGCGGCGGCAAGTTTGGTGACCGCAAAGACGGTGGGCGCGACGGTGCAAGAGACAACTCTCGTGGTTCACGTGATGCCCAGTCTACGGGACGCCCTAACGACAGGGCACCGCTTCGGGAGGATCGAAAAAGCCGTGACGCTGCACCTGCTGCGTGGAATGATGCGCCACGCTTGGGTGATACCGCCTTTCGTGCACAACGCGACGCTCTTGAGCGTGCTCAGTTGGCCTTGCGAAAACTGGCAGCACAGGCACATGGCGAGGCGTTAACACAGGTGTTGGTCGCCTGGGAACAACGCGATGCGGCCCGTCTTCCTTCTGCGCAGGAACTGGGCAGCCGTGTGACGGCAGCAAGCCGCACTGCGTGGACCAGAGCGTTGGCGCAATCACCTTCAGGTGATGCCAGTGAGGCTCTACTGCGTTTGGAGATGGCGTCTGAATTACCTACGCCTGCGGAACATCTCAACGCACGTCGCGCACTGCAATTGAAACTACTGACGAAACGTCATGACCCGGTGCCAGCCGTAACTTGGGGACAGGATGCTGCCGTAGTGTTGTC
>JANXLW010000250.1 GCA_025354965.1 Betaproteobacteria bacterium | reverse complement strand
GCCCAGCGGATGCACCGCCAGCAGCTCAGGTGGCGCCAGCCGGGTTTGCGCGTTGCGCTGGTAGTGCTTGATCTCATACGGCACGCCCAACTCTTCCAGCAGCCATAACACGCGCTGCGAGCGGGAATCATTCAGGTGGTGAACAACTAACATTGAGTGCTTTCAATCATGGCGGGTAAATTTCCCGCCCCTTGGGACGTCGAATTTTATTCAAAAAGTTAAAACAGTCGGCCAGCATACCGCAATGCGGCAAATCGCGCCTGAACACAAAATTTCGGACAGTCCCACTTCAAAAGAGCTGGTGTCACGTACTCACGGCAGGTACCGGCTTCGCTGAACTCGAACGGATTTGGCTGGCTATTTACAGTCATGCTCGGCTTCCCTTTTTGCGAGTCGTGCCACGCGACTCCAGCATCAAACGTGTTTTCTCAAGTTCTTGTTGCAGCAATTGCGCATCAGGTAGCACTGTCCTGTAATTCGCCGCCATGATCTTGTTGGGCAAGCCCTCAAGCGCGTACCGTGCCATCGCATGGCCTTTGTCTGCGCATAAAATCAAGCCGACAGGCGGGTTTTCATCGGGCAGCGTCCAGTTCTCTTTGGCGTAATTGCAGTACAAGTGCATCTGCCCAATGTCGGCATGATCTAGCGCACTGAGTTTCAGGTCGATGATGACCAAGCAACGCAAGCGGCGATGGAAGAAAAGCAAATCAACTCGATACCAAGTCTGGTCAATTCTCAAGCGCCGCTGCCGGCCTACGAACGTGAAGTCACTGCCGAGTTCCAATAGGAAGTCTTCCAGCCGTTGAATCAGCGCTTCTTCAAGGTCGGCTTCCGAATACTCGTCTTTGAGATTCAAAAACTCCAACACATAGGGGTCTTTGACTGCGTGGTCTGGCGTAATGACATCCTCAGTTTTTGCCGCTGCGCCCTTGGTAAGCATCGCCGCTTTGTTCTTGGATAGCGCTGTGCGCTCGTAAAACTGAGTGCTGATCTGACGGTCAATTTGACGCACGCTCCAACCACCGCGCAATGCTTCGGTTTCATAGAAGGCGCGGGCATATTCGTCTTTGACGGACAGCAAGCGCACGTAGGCTGACCACGGAAGCGCGAACCGCTGTGTTAGCCCCATCAATGTCAATTTCGGAGACGCTGTCTCGGAAATCTTAGCTAGTTTGGCTATCTCTTTGCTCTGCTCCAATTTCCGAGACGCCGTCTCGGAAATTGCTGACAACGGATATGCCACATAGAAGCGCCGCATGTTTTCAAGATTGTCTACACTGAATCCACGCCCGAACTGCTGCGTCAAATCCAGTGCCAAGCGTTCGATCAACTGCTCACCATAGCCAGCGCGGCGCTTGCCCTTTTGCTCGGCTTCAACGATACGCCGACCGATTTCCCAGTAGCTAGCGGTCATCAGTGCGTTGACATTACGCGCAGCTGCTTGACGCGCCGCGTTCAGCAACTCGACGATGCCGCCGCGCATGTCTAGATATCCAGCTGGTACAGCGCCTGTTTTAGCCGCGACTTTTGACGCAAGGGTTTTGCTCATGACTGCTTTTCACTCGGCTTGACCAGCAAGGGCATTGCTTGCTTATGCTTATACAGCGCCGCAAACGATGCTGGAAGTGAGGAGGCATCCGGCGACTCTGCTTGCGCATTGGCCACCTCTAGCAATTCACACATAAACCGATCTAACTCACGGTAGCGAAACAAGCCAGCCGCTGTCACCAACGCGGCTACAGGTTTGCCATGCTTTGCAATGACGATTTCGCCACCGCTGCGCTCTATCTCGTCGATGGTTTTCGACAGGCTCTGGCGCACCTCGTCGTAGGGCTGGATTTCATCGGAGCGAAAGTGCATGGTCGTTGTCAGTTGTGCAGAAGTTTGTGCAAGCTATTTTGCGGCTGGTATTGCAACCAATATTTTGTTCCAAAACAGCAAAAGTTGGAACGAACCCAGCGAACGTGTCGATCTGCTGGCCGCACTTCTCAGTGCGGGTGAGCAGACGTGCAAGCAGTTTCTCGTCACACCATTCACACTGGTTGCTGGTCTCAGACGGTTTGGCCGCAATGCGGCAAATCGCGCCTGAACCCAGTGACTTTTGCCGTGCGTCCAACCCACAGCCATCTATGAGCCTGGGCGATGCACACCTTGGCGCTTGCAGGCAAAATGCAGCACTTCAATGCCGCACCCCGCACCCCGCACTAAACGTTACACAAAACACACCACAAGGACACCCATGACCCACCCAACTTCGACCGCCCTCCCCATGAACGGCCTGCAACTGCGAACCCTTGTCACTGCTGCGGGTGAACTGCAAATGAGCCTGGTCCACGAACCGGTGCCACGGCCCGAGGCCGACGAGGTGGTGATTCAAGTTCAGGCGACACCGATCAACCCGTCAGATATTGGCCTGCTGTTTGGCGCGGCCGACATGCGCACCGCCAAGGTCAGCGGCACAGGCAGCAGCGCTGTTGTG
>JANXLW010000169.1 GCA_025354965.1 Betaproteobacteria bacterium | reverse complement strand
GGTCTTGCCGGGGCAGTCGCCGCCGACGCCATTGATATGCATACCGGGCTCGATCATGGCAGGTGTCAGGATGGTGGCATTGGTTTTGTCGGCAGTCACAGTCGTGACTATATCGGCTCCGCGCACCGCTTGCGCAACACTGTCGAAAGTGATCAGGCGTATTGCGGTGTGGCGCAGGTTGCGTACCAGCTTGGCGGTGGCGGCGCGGTCGGTATCAAACAACCGGATTTCATCGATACCCAGCAAATGATGAAAGGCCAAGGCCTGGAACTCGCTTTGCGCGCCATTACCGATCAAGGCCATGCGTTTGCTGTTGGGGCGGGCCAGGGCACGCGCCGCAACCGCCGACATGGCAGCCGTGCGCAGCGCGGTGGTCAAGGTCAGCTCGCTGAGCAACCGCGGTACACCGGTTTCAACATCGGCCAGCACGCCAAATGCCATGACGGTGGACAGACCGATATGCGTGTTTTTGGGGTGGCCGTTGACGTATTTGAAGGCATAGGTGGTGGCGTCGGCAATCGGCATCAGCTCGATCACGCCGCCTGCCGAGTGGCTGGCAACACGGGCGCATTTGTCAAAGTCCTGCCAACGCAAAAAGTCCTGCCGAATGTAGTCGGCCATGCGGCGCAGGGCTGCCGCCGGACCCATCTGCGTCACGATGCTAGCCACGTCCTGGGCGCTGAGAAATTGGGTTTGAACAGTCGAAGTGTGTTTCATGATGCGGTGCCTGGATATGTTCAGAGCAGTGTCTCAAGAGTAAGAGGCAATGTAAATCAGCAATATTGCTTGCTTTATGGCAAATAGTTGCCATTTAGTCAGCTACAAGTGACAATGTGCCAATATGGACCTGACTGATCAACAATTGCTCTCGCTGTTGCGCAAAGACGCCCGCACCAGCGTGGCAACACTGGCGCAAAAACTGGGCGTGTCGCGCGGCACAGTAACCAATCGGGTCACCAAGCTGGAGGACGCCGGCATCATTGTCGGCTACACCGTCAAGCTGCGGCCCGACGCGCAACCAACTGAAATTGGCGCCTGGATGAGCATTGCCGTGGAAGGTAACGAAACCCGCTCCGTCATAGCCAGTCTGCTGGGGGAACCCGGCGTCGCCAGTCTGCACGACACCAACGGCCGCTGGGACTTGCTGGCCGAGCTGCGTGCGGCCAATCTGGCGGAGTTGTCGAAGATTCTGGAGCGCATTCGGCTGGTGCGCTCCATCAGCAGCACCGAGACCAGCATTCATCTGCAAACCTATCGCCTGTCATGAGTGAAACCCTGCCCGAGCTCGACCGCATCGACCTCAAAATTCTGAACTGCCTGCAAGAGGATGGTCGTGTCTCCAACCTGAAGCTGGCGGAGAGCGTTGCGCTGTCGCCCACCGCCGTGCTGGCACGGGTGCAACGGCTCACCAAGGATGGCTACATCCTGGGTTACGAGGCGCGCCTGAACCCGCTCAAACTGGGTGCCGGCCTGATGGTGTTCGTTGAGTTGCTGCTGGACCGCACCACGCCCAATGTGTTTGAAGCTTTCAAGGCCGCCGTGCAGGTGCGCCCGGAGATTCTGGAATGCCATATGGTGGCCGGCGGTTTTGACTATCTGCTGAAAACCCGCATGGCCGACATGGAGGCCTACCGCGAATTTGCCGGCACCGTGTTGTGGCAATTGCCCGGTGTGCGCGAAACGCGCACGTATGCCGTGATGGAAGAAGTCAAAAACACAACACATCTGCCGCTGCGCTAGCGCAGCTATAATTCCTTACCTTTCGTAAGGAAATTATCATGCCAGTCGCCACGATCACCAGCAAAGGTCAAATTACACTGCCCCTGGCAGTCCGCAATGGGCTCGGTCTCAGTGCCGGCAACCAGGTAGATTTCATTGCGATGGACGGAAGTTTCATGGTGGTACCGGTTCGCTGCGATGTCACCACTTTGAGAGGCCGCTTTGCCGGTCGGGTCAAAAAGACGGTGAGCATCGACGCCATGAATGAAGCCATCGCCGACGGCGCGGCTGCGCGCAACCTTGCGCGCCGGAAGTAAGCAATCCATGATCGGCCTTGACACCAATGTGCTGGCACGCTACCTGGCGCAGGATGACGCTGGCCAGGCGGCGCTGGCAACCCGCCTCATCGAAACCGAGCTCTCCACAAAGCAACCGGGCTTCATCAGCCTGGTCGTTGTCGCGGAACTATGCTGGGTGCTGAGTCGCCTTTACAGCGCCACCATGGACGAATTGGCCGGCACGCTTGAAGACCTGCTCAACACTCCGAAGTTTCGGGTGGAAAGGCGTGCCGTCGTGCAAGCCGCCATCCGCCGGTTCAAGGCCGGCAACAAACGCAAGGCAGGCGTGGTGGACGCGCTGATTGCCCAGATTGCCGAGAGCGAAGGCTGCACACACACCGTGACCTTTGACAGAGCGGCGGTGCGCGGGGCCGGCATGACGCTGCTGAGCTGAGTGGCGAACAGTGGAGGCGAACTCTGCCCCGCAAAGCAGATGGCCATAAGATAGCGACAACACTTAACAAATTGTCCGGAGCTTTGATGGATTGGTCGCGTGAAGAAGTCGAAGCGATCGTTGCCGATTATTTACAAATGTTGACCCTGGAACTTGCTGGACAAAGTTTCAGCAAAACCGAGCATAGACGCCGGTTGCAGTCCAAGTTGAAGGGGCGATCTGATGGATCCATCGAATTCAAACATGGAAACATTAGCGCCGCGATGATCGACCTGGGCTTCCCCTACATTCGGGGCTATAAGCCGCGTGCCAACTATCAAACGCTTCTTGGGACCGTCGCAGAACAACAGGTAAGCGGTAAAGCGACGCTGGATCAATTGGCACTCGCGGCCGTGCAACAACCAGCTGTTGTCCCCATTCAAACTGATTTTTCCAAAGTGCTGTCCGATTCACCGCTGCGGCAGCACGCGGTGAAGCAATCGCAATATGCGCCAACTTTCAGAGCCGCAAAGCGCGACTACCTTGAAAGGGAGGCCCGCAACCAGTCGTTGGGCTTAGCAGGTGAAGAATTCGTCGCCCAGTTTGAACACTGGCGTCTCGTCGAAGTCGGTCAGCGCGGATTGGCGGAAAAAGTTCAGCACGTCGCACAAACGAAGGGCGACGGGCTTGGTTACGACGTTTTGTCGTTTGACTCCAATGGCAGAGAACGCCTCATTGAAGTCAAGACAACTACATTTGGTCGCGACACGCCATTTTTTGTATCACGCGGTGAGTTGTCTCTCTGGCGCAGCGCAAAAGATCAATTCCATCTTTATCGTCTCTTCGAATTTAGAAATGCACCACGACTTTTTGATCTTCCCGGCGCCCTTGAACAACATTGTCTTTTGAACCCCGTGACTTATCGAGCAAGCTTTAACTAATATGGCAGTCCCCACCCGCACCAGCGTGCTGCCTTTGCGGACGACTGTCTCAGGTTTGGTATTCTTTGACTGGATGCCAGCCATCAACCGGCTTCGAGTTGCCGCATCGACTACATCAACCATTTTTATTTGAGCCTTCAACTCCCCATTTCTCGACGGTTTTCAATTTGTTCATGGGGAGACTTCGGGTGCGATTAGCGTCACGCCGGGAAAATATGCGGTGTAGCGGCGTGGATCCCGGGTCAACACTGGGTGACCCGAAACAGCCGCGTGTGCGCCGATGAAAAAATCGCCTAGAACATTGCTCTTCGTACCCCCCTGCCGGCGGTAACGAACAAAAGCCTTTCCGGCGAGGAATAATGCCGGGCGCGGCACTTCAATCAGCACCAGCCCTAACTCCTCGATGGTTTTATCCAGCGCCTCCACGGTCGAGAAGGTCAGCGACAACTCGGCATAGATGATCGGGTTAATTGCCAACCGGTGAATTTTCGACTGGGCGCGCAGTTGACCAATTGACCAGTCCGCCCATTGCAGGTCGTTCTCCAGAACATCGACCAGCACGTTGGTGTCAACCAGCAACATCAGCCTTCGCCGCGCAGCAGAGCCATCAGCTCGTCAGTTCGCCATTTAACGTCGGCCTTGCCACGGGCAGCCTCGAAGCGGTCGGGCTTGCGGGTAGTCCGTGCGCCCACCTTGTGGAGCACGACCTCTCCCTCGCGATTGACAGCAAAATCCACCAAGAAACCCGGTGCCAGATTCAATGCATCCCGAATCTGCTTGGGGATGGTTACCTGGCCCTTGCTGGTGATTGTCGTGGCCATGGCATGGTTCCTTTTGTATTACTGACATTTCTATTGTAATACCTCCAAACAATGGACGCAATCGAACTAGCTGTCAAAGTAGATGCCACGCAACCAGCGATGATTCACGGCTTTACCTGGGTTGGTAGTCCCGTCTACCAAAAATAGCCGTCCCCACCCGCACCATCGTGCTACCCGAATGGATGGCGGCTTCCAGATCGGCGCTCATGCCCATCGACAGCGTGTCCAGCGCCATGCCTTGTGCGTTCATCGCATCAAAGACCGCCTTGACCCTGGCAAAAACTGCGCAGGCGGTGGCGAAATCAGGCGCCGGTTCCGGGATGCTCATGACACCGCGCAGGCGCAAGTTTGGCAAGGCTGCGACTTGTTGGGCCAGCGCCAGTGCGTCCTGCGCCGGCACACCCGACTTGCTGGCGCCGCCATCCACATTGACTTGTATGCAGACCTGCAGCGCCGGCAAACCGGCAGGGCGTTGCTCGCTCAGGCGTTGCGCAGTCTTCAATCGATCAACCGTGTGCACCCAGTCAAAGTGTTGGGCCACCAGACGCGTCTTGTTGCTCTGCACCGGGCCAATGCAATGCCACTCCAGAGGCAAGTGTTGCAGTTGGGTGATTTTTTGCACCGCCTCCTGGATGTAGTTCTCGCCAAATGCGGTTTGTCCGGCGGCATGGGCTGCGGCCACTACATCCGGGTCAAAGGTCTTGGAAACTGCCAGCAGCGTAACTTCGTTATCGTCGCGACCGGCAACCCGGCAGGCGGCGGTCACGCGGGCGAGTACATTCTGAAGATTGACTTGAATCGTGGTCATAATTGGCCCCAAGCGTAACAAACGACAAGAGGACTTCGTGGACATTACCCAACTGCTGGCCTTTAGCGTCAAAAACAACGCCTCTGATTTGCATCTGTCAGCCGGACTGCCGCCGATGATCCGGGTGCACGGCGATGTGCGGCGCATCAATGTGGAGCCGCTGGATCACAAGCAAGTGCATGCCATGGTGTACGACATCATGAACGACACCCAACGCAAAAACTTTGAGGAGTTCCTGGAGATCGACTTCTCGTTCGAGATCGAAGGTCTGGCACGCTTTCGTGTCAACGCCTTTAACCAGCAACGCGGTGCCGGGGCGGTGTTTCGGACCATTCCCAGCAAGATTTTGACGCTTGAACAACTGCATGCGCCCAAGATTTTTTCGGATCTGGCGCTGAAGCCGCGCGGCATGGTGCTGGTTACCGGCCCGACCGGTTCCGGCAAATCCACCACGCTGGCGGCGATGGTCAACTATCTCAACGAAACCGAGTTTGGCCACATCATAACGGTGGAAGACCCGATCGAGTTTGTGCATGAATCGAAAAAGTGCCTGATCAATCAGCGCGAGGTTGGCCCCCACACGCTGAGCTTTTCGGCGGCCCTGCGTTCGGCCTTGCGGGAAGACCCGGACGCCATTCTGGTGGGCGAAATGCGCGACCTGGAGACCATCCGTCTGGCGATGACCGCGGCTGAAACCGGCCACCTGGTATTCGGCACTCTGCACACTTCCAGCGCGGCCAAAACCATCGACCGTATCATTGACGTGTTTCCGGGCGAAGAAAAAGAAATGATCCGCTCCATGTTGTCCGAATCTTTGCAGGCTGTGATCTCTCAGACCCTGTGCAAACTCAAAGATGGCCAGGGCCGCATTGCAGCGCACGAAATCATGCTGGGCACCAGCGCTATCCGCAATCTGATCCGCGAGTCCAAGGTGGCACAGATGTATTCATCGATTCAGACTGGCAACAGCGTGGGTATGCAAACGCTGGATCAGAATCTGGTAGATCTGGTCAGACGCAACGTCATCAGCTCGGCTGAAGCGCGTTCCAAGGCCAAGATTCCAGAGAACTTCCCGGGCTGACCCCAGCCGGCCAAAAGGAGCATGCAATGAAAGGAATCCTCGGACTTCTGCGCAAGAAGATGAAGCCAGAATCAGACAAAGAGAGACAGGATTCCATGCTGTTCACCACGGCGTTTACCGGCTTGGGACTCGACCCCAACCTGATGGTGCCGTGGGAGGCTCGCGCTGCCGAGGTCGGGGCTACCAGAATGAGCGCCGAACGCGGCACAAAGTTGCTGCAGGCGGCGTGGTCAAAAGACCAGTTCATGCGCCCACTCAACAAGGAAGCCATCGCACGCATGGAAGTCTTTTTTTCTTTTGCCACAGTCGGCGCCAACCGCGACCTGATTCGTCAGGATGAGTACGGAAACTTCATGCTGGTGCTGCTGAGTGGCAGCGTGGCAATTGATCGCCTGCAACCGTGGGGTGAACGCCTGCATTTATCGGAGGCGACCCCGGGCGAGATTCTGGGTGAAATGTCCTTGCTTGACAGCGGAATAAGGTTTTCGGTCTGCACCACGTTGAATACTTGCGAAATCGCTATCCTCAGCGCCGAGGCGATGGACGAGATGGTGGCCACAGCGCCGGCACTGGCCGCCAATCTGGTCGCCCTGCTGGCCCGCAAACTGTCGCTTCGACTGCGGGCTGTCAGCGCGCGGCTGCGTGACAACAAATAATCCCCGGGAGCGCCACACGCCATGGAACGAGATCAAGCTACCAAATTCGTCAACGACCTGCTAAAACTGATGATCAGTCGTGAAGGCAGCGACCTGTTCATTACGGCCGATTTTCCGCCGGCCATCAAAGTGGACGGGAAAATTACCAAGGTCTCGCCCCAACCGCTCAACGCGATACACACCATGTCGCTGGCACGCTCGGTCATGAACGACAAGCAGGTGGCCGAGTTTGAGCGCACCAAAGAGTGCAACTTTGCGATTGCCCCGATGGGCATCGGGCGTTTTCGCGTTAACGCCTTTATCCAGCAAGGCAATGTGGGCATGGTGTTGCGGGTTATTCCATTGACCGTGCCCACTATTGATGGTCTGGGTATGCCGCAGGTACTTAAAGAAGTGGCGATGACCGCGCGCGGTTTGTGTATTCTGGTGGGCGCCACCGGGTCTGGTAAATCGACCACGCTCGCGGCCATGGTGGATTGGCGCAACGAAAATTCTTTTGGACACATTATTACCGTTGAAGACCCGATCGAGTTTGTGCACCCGCATAAAAACTGTGTGGTCACGCAGCGTGAGGTGGGCGTCGATACCGAGAGCTGGGGGGCCGCTCTGAAAAACACCGTGCGCCAGGCACCCGATGTGATTTTGATGGGTGAAATTCGCGATCGCGAAACCATGGAACACGCGGTGGCTTTCTCCGAAACCGGGCACCTGTGCCTGGCAACTTTGCACGCCAACAACGCCAACCAGGCGCTGGACCGCATCATCAACTTCTTTCCCGAGGAAAGGCGCCCACAACTTCTGATGGACTTGTCGCTCAACATCAGGGCTTTGGTGTCGCAACGCCTGATTGCCAGACAGGACGGCAAGGGTCGCGTGGCGGTGGTGGAGGTTTTGCTCAACTCACCCTTGATTTCCGACATGATCTTCAAGGGCGAGGTCTCGGAAATCAAGGAGATCATGAAGAAAAGCCGTAACCTGGGTATGCAGACTTTTGATCAGGCGCTGTTCGACGCTTACGAGGCTGACCTGATTACCTACGAGGACGCTCTGCGCAACGCGGATTCGCTTAACGATTTACGTCTGCAGATTAAACTAAACAGTCAGCGCGGTCGCTCCACGGATCTGGCTGCTGGAACCGAAAACTTTGCCATCGTATGAACTCCATCAACACCAAAACTTACGAAGCCACGACGTCAGCTCAGATTGCCTTTTTAGGCCTGGGTGTGATGGGCTACCCAATGGCAGGACACCTGGCACGCGCCGGACATCAGGTTACCGTATACAACCGAACTGCCACTAAGTCCGTAGCGTGGTGTGACGAGTTTGCCCCGGCTGACGGGCAAACAAATACCCCCCGACACGCCTCATCACCGCGACTCTCGGCGCAGCAGGCCGACATTGTTTTTTGCTGTGTCGGCAATGATGATGACTTGCGCAGCGTTACCCTCGGGCCCGATGGCGCATTTGCCGGCATGAAGCCTGGCGCGGTGTTTATCGATCACACCACGGCGTCGGCCTGCGTGGCACGCGAGCTGTACAGCGCTGCCCAAAAACTTGGCCTGCAATTTGTCGATGCCCCGGTGTCGGGTGGCCAGGCCGGCGCGCAAAACGGTTTGTTGACCGTGATGTGCGGCGGTGACAAACCAGCTTTCGACATCGCACAGCCAGTGGCCATGGCGTTTTCGAAAGCAGTGACGCATTTGGGTGAAAGCGGTGCCGGTCAACTGGCCAAGATGGTGAACCAGATCTGCATCGCCGGTCTGGTGCAGGGCCTGAGCGAAGCCATTGCCTTTGGCCAGCAGGCCGGGCTCGACATGGTGCAGGTGCTTGACGTTATAGGCAAAGGCGCCGCGCAAAGCTGGCAACTCGACAACCGCGGCAAGACCATGGTGGCGGACAAGTTTGATTTTGGTTTTGCCGTGGACTGGATGCGCAAAGATCTGGGGCTGGTGCTGGACGAGGCCAAACGCAATGGCGCGCGCCTGCCGGTAACCGCTCTGGTGGACCAGTTCTACGCCGACGTGCAACACATGGGCGGACGGCGCTGGGACACCTCCAGTCTGATCAGGCGACTGCGCTGATGTTGATTGACAGCGCTGCAGGCGAGCGGCGCAGGACAACGCGGCCTGGTCACTAACGGCGTCAACCGATCATCTCGTCCAAGCCCTCGGTCAAGTCTTTGAGCGGCGGCATGGCTACCGTCAGAACCCCTGAAGATTGCCCAGCCAGAGCAGGCACCCAGCCGGGCTCGATGCCCAAGCGCTTACCAACTTCAGATGGATAGCTGGCTGCCACTGCTTCGTGGCTCATGGCCAGAACTTCGGTGCGGGCGCGCCAGGCACCCAAATGCACCCAGGCAGCAGGCGCGCAAAATTCCTTGGCTGCCAGCGGCTGCGGTATGTCGCGCAGCGCCACAATCAGGGTTTGCGGGAACTTCCAGATCTTTGCCAGTTCGGCAGAAACATCGCCGTAATGGAATCCAAATGTCCTTTGTTCAAGATCGGCACGCCGGCTGTCTAGCACGTTCAATTGTTTGTCCAGAGGCACCATGGCTGCTGGCATGACGACGTGCATTTGCAATTGACCGATACCGTGCATCAGGCCCAGTGTGAAAACCATATCTCCGTTGACATCGGCCGTGCCGGCGAGCCAGCGCGAGGCACAGGCCGTGTACAGGTTATAGCGCCAAAACTGCTGCAGGTCGATGCCTGGTGTCTTGCGAAACGCCGCCACCATGCCATTGCCCAGCACCAGGTTGCGCACCATCACAAAGCCGAGCATGCGCAGCGCATCATCGACCGTGCCAATGCTTCGCGATACATGAAAATAAGCCGAATTGGCAAGCCGCAGCAACTTGGCACTGAGTGCCGGATCGGTAGCCAGTTGGCTTGCAATCTCACTGGCGGAAACATCCTCTGAGCTGAAGCTTTCGATTAATTTCTGCGCAACCTTGGGAATGGTGGGCAGTTTGCCGGGTTGATCCAGCAGGGTCTTGAGTTCCATGAAAAGATCCCCTTTGTTGTCCCCGACAGGCACGTAAGTGGTGGTTCATTATGGCAGTGTCCACCTTGCTTGCAATGGTTGCGGCACGCGAAATAGTTGTCATTTCATTGACGCAACGCACTGTTAAGGTTCAGTCGTCCTTGCTATAACGTTGGCCAGATGTTTTAACTCAAGGAGTGAAATCATGGCAATCCGTCGTATCGCAAAGCAAAAGACGGAACCTTCCTTGTCAACGCCGTCAACATCTGCAACAGACGATGTCAGCGCCTATCTGACCGATGCGATGCAGCGCACTGTTTTATTCCTGGACACCCTGCTCGATCGTGGCAACAACTACCTGTTGCATCTTGATCAGGGCACGCCACCGTTGCTTAAATTTGAGTACGAAGTGCTGGTCGATGGCCGTGACCTGCCGCAACCGTGCAATTACGACCTGTTGCGTTTGATCGCGCCCAAGGGCATGCCGGTGAACTTGCAGGCACGCCCCGTGCTGGTGGTCGATCCGCGCGCCGGGCATGGTCCCGGCATTGGTGGCTTCAAGTTTGATTCCGAAATCGGCATGGCGATGCGCGCGGGGCACGCCGTTTACTTTGTCACTTTCAGTCCGGAACCGGCCGACGGACAAACCCTGCTCACCGTGATGCAGGCGGAAGCGCGCTTCCTTGAGGAAGTCATTGCGCGCCATCCGCAGAGCAAGGCCAAGCCGGTGGTCATCGGCAACTGCCAGGCCGGCTGGGCCATGATGACAGTCGATGCCTTGCGGCCGGAACTGTTCGGGCCGCTGATGGTCGTGGGCGCACCCGTGTCGTACTGGGCCGGTAGCTCCAAGCTCAATCCGATGCGCTACTCCGGTGCATCGCTGGGTGGTTCCTGGCTTGCGTCACTGAGCGGCGATCTGGGAGCAGACCGCTTTGATGGCGTCCATTTGGTCGAAAACTTCGAGAAGCTGAACCCGGCCAACACCTGGTGGGACAAGTATTACAACCTGTGGTCAGCGGTTGACACCGAGTCGCAGCGCTTTCTGGAATTTGAGCGCTGGTGGGGCGGCTATATCCGCATGACCGGCAGCGAGATTGAATCCATTGTTGAAAACCTGTTTGTCGGCAATCGGCTGGCACGCGGCACCATGATGGCAGGCGACCAAGCCATTGACCTGCACAACATTACGGCGCCCATCATCGTCTTCGCCTCCTGGGGCGACAACATCACACCACCACCGCAGGCGCTCGATTGGATCATTGACGTTTGGGGCGATGAGCGTGCCATTGCGACGGCCGGGCGCACCATCATCTATGTGCTGCATGAGACGGTCGGGCACTTGGGCATTTTTGTCGGCGGCGATGTGGCGCGCAAGGAACATGACCAACTGGTTACTTCGCTGGACGTGATTGAGAGCCTGCCACCTGGTCTGTATGAGATGAAGCTCGAAGCCAAGGTCGGTATGGAGCATCTGCGCTGGGAGCAACTCGAGCCTGGCGATTACACGGTGCATTATGAGCACCGCACGATGGACGATATTCGCCAAATCAACCCGGAGGGGCGTGAAGAAGAAGCCATGTTTTCCACTATCAGCAAGGTCTCTGAGCTCAATGCAGCGATCTACAAAACGTGGGTGCGACCGTGGGTCAAGTTGTTCGCAACGCGCCAGGTCGCCGACGCCATGGGCACGCTCAATCCGATGCGTCTGCAACGCCAATTGTTTTCGGACAACTTTCCGCTGGCATCCATCATTCACGAACAGGCCAAAAAAGTCCGTGCCAACCGATCCGAGATTGCGCCGGAGCACCCATTGCGGCAGCTGGAAAAAAAGGTGGCTGACCAAATCAGCAATAGTCTCAATCAGTTTCGCGACCTACGCGATGCTCACACGGTGGCTTCAACACGCCAGTTATTCGGCCCCAATGGAATAGGCGCCTGGCTCAAACCGGATGAACCCGACGCCGATGTTGCCCACGCCCGGGCACTGGCCGAACTGGAGGGATTTCGCGAATCTGCCTTGGCGCACGTCGCTGAAGGTGGTTTTGCCGAGGCCGTCTGCAGAATTGTATTGGCGGGTATGGTCTCCATCGGCGCATTTGAGCGGCGCAGCCTGCGTTTGGCGCGCCTGTTGGCACAATTGCCCGCCAATACACGCCGCAGCACGGGTCAAATTGACTGGGTTCGGCTGCTCAAAGAGCAGGCACGCTTTACCGCTGTGGTGCCGGTCGAGGCGCTGAACGCCATTGGACAACTGCTGCCCGACACCGCCAGTCGCGAAAACGCCCTTGCTCTTGCGGCCGCCGTCATGATGATTGAGCCGACACTGGCAAACCCACGCTCGGAAATCATTGAGTTCCTGATCGACACGCTAGGCGTCGACCCGCAGCGGGTTATTGGTCTGGCGCGCAAGCTGACCGAATCGCTGGAGGCGCCACCAGTCGTTAAAGCAAGACAAAAAACCGTTTTGGGCCGGCGCAAAACCCGGACCTGACACGTGTGGCGTTATTTCTTGACTTCGTCCGGTGCGGGCTTGGGCAGCATGCCCTGCAACTCTTCTTCGCTGATGATCTCCAGTACCCGAACCACCTTCTGGACGTTGTCAACGCCGCGGACGATGTCAGTGGCCCGATTGGCCTCGCGCTGGGTCACCCGACCCATCAAAAACGTAGTGCCGCGTTCAGTTACCACCTTGAAGGAATTGGCAAACAGGTCTTTGGAATCCACCATGGCGGCCTTGACCCGGCCCGTGATGATTGCATCTGAGGAGCGCTGACTGAATGTGGTATTGGACTGGATGCCAAGCTCATTGACAATGGCTCGCACATTTTCGACCTTGGAAACCACTTGCTCCGCCAGTTGCTTGTCTTGCCCAGTAGGCACCTCACCGGTTAACAGCACCTGGCGGTTGTAACTGGTAACGTTGACGTGAACCCGTTCGCCCAGGTTGTCGCGAATGCGGCTGGCGGCCTTCAGTTCGATACCCTCGTCCTCCACCTGAGTGCCGGACGTGCGGCGGTCAGTCACCATCAGCGAACTCATCACGGCGCCGCCCATCATGATGGGCGCACAAGCAGCAAGTCCACCAGCCAAAGCGGTCA
>JANXLW010000158.1 GCA_025354965.1 Betaproteobacteria bacterium | reverse complement strand
AACATATTTTCAATCCCGGAGAAATTCCCGTGGTGCAAACCAACCGCGGTGGGCAGGTCACTTACCACGGCCCGGGTCAGGTGGTGGCGTATCCCTTGCTGGACCTCAAAAGGGCTGGCTATTTCATCAAGGAATATGTCTACCGGGTCGAGGAGGCGGTGATCCGCACCCTGGCGCATTTTGGCGTTACCGGTCACCGAGTGGGCGGCGCACCCGGCATTTATGTGCGCCTGGATGATCCGGCTTCTCACGCGATGCTGGCGCAAAGACCGATGAAATTGGTGCCGGATTCCGAACTACAGCGCAAAGGCGCTGATCCCGATTTCACCGGCCTGGGCAAAATCGCCGCCTTAGGCTTCAAGGTCAGTCGCGATTGCACCTACCACGGCGTGGCGCTCAATGTGGCGATGGACCTGGAACCCTATTCACGCATCAACCCGTGTGGTTATGCCGGACTGCGGACCGTCGACCTTTCTACAATTGGGGTATCCGTTACATGGCAACAAGCGGCGGACGTATTGGGGCAGAAACTGACGAGATATCTGGCACCTTGATTTCTGCCGGGACTTAGCCTGTCACCAGACCACTGCATGAGCGCAATAGCCAGCCCTTTGACGGGCTCGCAGCGACCAGGACCTTTTATGAGCATCACTGAAACCAACAAAGTCAAAACTTCAACCAGCGAGAGCCAGCCGCAAAAAGACTACGACCCCTTGATCAAACAAAAAGCCGCGGCCAAGCTGTCACGCATTCCGATCAAGGTCCAGCAAGGCGAAATACTGAGAAAGCCGGAGTGGATTCGCGTCCGGGCCGGCTCACCGAGTACCCGCTTTTACGAAATCAAGGATGTGCTGCGCGCCAACAAACTGGTCACCGTATGCGAAGAGGCATCCTGTCCCAATATCGGCGAATGCTTTGGCAAAGGAACCGCCACTTTCATGATCATGGGCGACAAGTGCACACGCCGCTGTCCGTTTTGCGATGTCGGCCACGGCCGCCCCGATCCACTGGATTTGAACGAACCCGGCAACCTGGCCAAAACCATCGCCCAACTGAAGCTCAAATATGTGGTGATTACCAGCGTTGATCGAGACGATTTGCGTGACGGCGGAAGTCAGCATTTTGTCGATTGCATCGGCAAGACGCGCGAGCTATCGCCCCTGACACAAATCGAAATTCTGGTGCCTGATTTCCGCGGCCGTGACGACCGGGCGCTGGAAATATTGAAAGCTGCGCCGCCTGATGTGATGAACCACAACCTGGAAACCATAGCGCGCCTTTACAGAGAGGCGCGCCCCGGCAGTGACTACCAGTTTTCACTGAACCTGCTGAGAAAATTCAAAGCCCTGTTCCCGAACGTGCCCACCAAGAGCGGCCTGATGGTGGGCCTGGGCGAAACTGACGACGAAATTCTGGACGTGATGCGTGACATGCGCGCGCATGGCATCGAGATGCTGACCATCGGTCAGTACCTGGCGCCTTCGACCTCCCATTTGACCGTCAAACGCTATGTGCATCCCGACACCTTCAAGATGTTCGAGTCAAAAGCCTATGAAATGGGTTTCAAGCATGCCGCAGTAGGCGCCATGGTGCGCTCCAGTTACCATGCCGACAGCCAAGCCAAGCACGCGTTCAGTTCCCCATCTGTCTGATCTGTGTCTTTCTTTTTCGGGTCGTTGCCGGTGCACCCCGGGGCAACGGCCAAACCCTTGCAACCCCCATCGAGCGACCATCGCCCTGACTGACAGTACCAACTCATGAAAGCTAATCTGTATGCGCTTGCTGCGATTGCCCTATGGGCATCCCTCGCGACACTGGGTGTCTCGCTCAAGCATGTGCCGCCGTTTTTGCTGACAGGTGTGGCGTTGATGGTTGGTAGCGTGCTGTCCTGGCCCTATCTGTTCAATGCCTCACGTCTTTGGCAAATCAGGCCGAGTACCTTGGGATTAGGCGTGTTCACTTTGTTTGGCTATCACTTTTTTCTGTTCATCGGCTTGCGCATTGCGTCGGCAGTTGAGGTGAATCTGGTCAACTACTTGTGGCCTTTGCTGATTGTGGTGTTGACACCACTGTACCTGGATGGCCTCAAACTGCGTGCTGTTCATGTCGTCGCAGCGACGCTGGGCTTTGCCGGTGCGGCGATTGCAATTCTGGGTGGCCGGGAATCTGCCACCCTGGCGATCGGCGGGACCTCTTGGACGCCACTTCTGGGTTACCTGCTGGCGTTGGGCTCAGCCTTTATCTGGGCCAACTATTCATTGCAAACCAAACGTGGCGCCTTAACCGGCAAAGGCTTCCCAACCGCAGCAATCGGCCTATTTGGCCTGATCTCTGGCGCGCTGTCTCTGATTTGCCACGCAGCCCTTGAGCCATCCGTGAATCTGAGCGCGAATGACTGGTTGCTGTTGGTCAGCATGGGCCTGGGGCCTTTGGGTGCGGCATTTTTTCTGTGGGACAAGGCCCTGAAACTGGGCGATGTGCGCCATATTGGCATTCTGAGTTACCTGACACCGCTGACATCCACCGTGTTGCTGATGCTGGTCACGCAGCGTCCCCTGAGCTGGAACATCGCAGTTGCTGCGGCCATGATCATTGGCGCGGCGATGCTGGGCACACGCAGATACTGAGCAGGTAAAAGTAGATGCAAAAACACCGAGGTGTTTTTGCTTTCGGATAGACAATTCCCTCATGACTGAACCAGCGGATATTGAACTGGCTGCTACGCGCTTGCAGGGGCAACTGCTGCGAAAGCCCTGCGTCACATTGAGAACCCTTTCGGACATCACGGGTGCGCAGGTGTATCTGAAATTCCTAAATCAGCTGTTCACCGCTTCCTTCAAGGAACACGGCGCCAGCAACAAACTGGTGCAATTGAGCGTACCGGAGCCCCAGCGTGGTGTGATCACGATGAGCGCGGCATGGTGTGCGCCAGCACGTTGCCGATGTGATCGCCCAATTTCAGTTGGCTGGGCTTGAAACGCAACGGGTCCAGTAAAAACTGCTGACCAAATCAACGACTTGCGCTGTGACGCGCCAGACTGTAGCGACATGGGTAGAATTCAGACATCGCGAATCTGCAAACTCAAGGAATCCCTATGTCTAGCCCCGCTCCCGAAGTAAACAGCCAGGCCCCGGACGCCGTGGAATCTATTGTTTCTTCCATGCCGCTGGTGTTGCCAGTGGTGGGTGGCGTGCTGATGTTTTTACTGGCTTTTATAGCGGTTTCGATGGCCTGACCGGCCCGTTACCTGAGTCTCTCAGGGTGCAAAGAAGCCACCAGTTCGGTGGCTTCTTTGTTCAAAGTGCAGGCAATAATTCGATGGCGTCGCGCCGCTGTATCAACGTTCGCTGCGCGACCTGGCTGCGTTCAAGTCGGCCATCACGCGTGGATCAGCTTTGGCAATGGCCCACAGGCGCTCATCGGCCCTGGCTTTGGCGATTCGCTCGGACCAGGCGTTGCCGGCGTTGATTGCAGCGCCCACCAATTTGCGCGCTGCGCCACTGAAGTAGGCCAGCGCGGCAAAGCCAATCAACCACAAGGCAACCCAGGCAGCCAGCAGATGGCCGTCAGCCCAAGTATCAATCAGCTGATCTGCCACAACTACCAGAGCCGACACCATGGCAAGCTGCAACATGACGCTCAAGCCCCTGGTTTTGTCAAACGCCAAGCGCATTGAGTGCGTCAATTCGCGCGCGGACGCAAACCGCTTTGCGTTCGGTTGCGGCGTAGGCAAACTGGGGTGAACGAAACTGGCCATGATGGAATCCTTCTATTGATAACCGACCCGAGAGGCTGGAGCTTATTGTTATATTAGGGTTTACTCTAATATGCTTCAACTTTATTTTTGTGATTAAATATATTCATAATGGTGATGAGTTACTGCGATGAACGACGTCAATTTCCGTGCGCTTGATCTCAATTTGCTGCGGGTTTTCGACGAAGTCATGACACAGCGCAGCTTGACCCGGGCGGCGCAGAAACTTTCACTCACCCAGCCCGCGGTCAGCAATGCTTTGCGCAGGTTTCGGGAGGCCATGGGTGACGAACTAATCAAACGCAGCGGTCAGTCCATGGCGCCGACGCCGCGAGCACTTGCCCTGTGGCCTGCCGTGCGCGAATCCCTTCGCCAGCTGCAAGAGGTATTGACTCCAAGCAGCTTCGTTCCAAAGCAGGCCAACACCACATTTGTTTTGGCGATGGCCGACGCCACGGCTGCCGAGTTGATCCCCGGATTGATCACCGTCATGGATCGCGACGCGCCGGGTGTCTCGATCCGCGTTGTGCCCCTGACCACCCGCGATCCGCGCCGCCTGCTTGACGAAGAAATTATTGATCTCGCCATTGGCTACTTTCCGGCAGTCTTCGCTGATTTAACAGCCCGAGCCCAGGCTGGCGAAGCTGTCGCATTCACCCATCAAAGGCTGTATGCCGGTGAATATGTTTGCGTCATGGGTCGCCACCACCCGTTGGCCAAAGGACCCTTGACTCTGGATCGCTATTGCGCCGCCCGCCATTTGCTTGTCAGCTTCTCCGGTCGCCCATTTGGTTTTGTCGATGAAGCGCTGGCTCTGCACCGGCGCGAGCGCCGCATCGTGCTGACGGTCAATCAGTTTTTTACCGCAGGCAAGGTGGTTGCTCACTCCGACCTGCTGACAGTCTTGCCACGTCATTTTGTGAACGTCACAGGAATCCCTGATCAATTGGTGCTGCGGGAACTTCCATTTGCGGTGCCCACGGTCCATGTGGACGCCCTCTGGCACCACCGGTTTCACGGCGTCAGCGCCCACAATTGGCTGCGCACCACGATATCGACGGTGGCGAAATCAGCATTTGTTGTCTGACCTTGGCCGATTGGAACCCTTTACCGACTGGCAATCCCACGCGCGCTGTACAGATGAAAATTCAACTCCTGTCAGACCTGCACCTGGAAGTTCATCCGCATTGGAGGGCCACGGTAGCACCAGGCGCCGACCTGCTGGTGCTGGCCGGAGATATTGGTTCTTACCAGGTCGGTTCCCTGTTGCTGGATAAGGACTTTGGCCTGGCCCGCTTTTCACCAAAAAGTAGCTGGCCCACACCGGTACTGTTTGTTCCCGGCAACCACGAGTACGACGGACTTGACTTTGATGTGGCGCACGCGCGTCTGCATGAAACATGCGAACGTCTGGGTATCAGCTGGCTCGATAGAGAAGTTGTGACGTACCCTGGCACACAGGGCGATGAGATTCGCTTTGTTGGCACCACCTTGTGGAGTGATTTTGACGCGCTGGGACCGCCCGAGTCCGCAGACAATTTCCCGACAGGGGGGCTGCTTGCGCAACAGCTGCAGGCACGCGACAAGGCGTTTCGGGCGGCCAACTACTACCTCAAAAAAACCGGCACTACACGACACGGTTCACCCATGCTGGCTGAGGCCGTGCGTGCGCAGGCCCTGCTATGCCAGGACTGGTTGGTGAAGGCTTTGGCTGAGCCGTTTTGCGGTACCACCGTCGTGGTGACGCATTTCGCGCCCAGCCTTTTGAGTGCTGATCCGCGCTATGGACTTAAGCCCGGTACCGCAGGATTTTGCAATGCACTGGACCACTTGTTGCCATGCGCCCAGCTTTGGTTACATGGTCACCTGCATGCGCCGAGCGACTATGCCAAGCATGGATGCCGAGTCATTGCCAACCCGTTGGGCTACGCAAGAAAAAACGAACAGACAGCTTTCCAGGCCGCCAATTGCATTGAGCTATGAGCTCGGCCAGGGTCTTGAGTACACTGGCATTTTGCAGATGAGGCCCAGAATGAAAATTCTTCTTGCTGTAGACGGCAGTCCATACACAAAAAAAATGTTGGCGTACCTTGCCACTCACGATGAGTTATTTACTGCCCGCAACGACTACACAGTGTTCACCGTCCAGCCCGTTTTGCCACCGCGCGCAAGGGCCGCCGTGGGCAAGGAAATTGTGGATAAGTACTATGCTGAAGAAGCTGAAAAGGTGCTGGCACCAGTGTCCAAGTTCCTGCTTCGCCATGGCATTGACGCCAAGAGTAGCTGGAAATGCGGTCACGCGGGCGAACGGATTGCCGAGTTGGCCGACAAAGCAAAATTCGACCTGTTGATGATGGGCTCGCATGGACACGGCACCTTGGTCAACCTGGTGATGGGCTCGGTCGCGACACAGGTTCTGGCACATTGCAAAGTGCCAGTGTTACTGGTTCGCTAACGTGGCGTCGCTCCCAAGACAACCGGCAAACCCGACTTTTGCCAGGCAATCATGCCACCTTCGACATTAAATGTAGCGCTAAAACCAGCTTGTTCAAGCAGCTTTTGCGCCTTCGCCGACCGTTTTCCGGAACGGCAAATTAGCGCAACCGGCTGATTCTTATAGCGTGCAATTTCAGTCAGGCGCTGGTCCAACTGACCCAGCGGAATCAATATGGCCCCAGGAGCATGTCCCTGCGCATATTCATCTGCTTCACGAACATCCAGCAATAGAGCGCCGCTGCTTTGCATCGTTGCGACCTGCTTGACATCAGCTGCTGAAGGCGTGCCAGCATAAGATAACGACACACTGGCAGCCGCAACGGCGAACAGCGCGCTCGTCAACAGTGATCTGACTAACTTAAATCTCATCTTGATACCTCTGAATACCTGGAAAGGACCACAGCATAACGCCCTGCACTACCCCGGATGTAACGCATGTTGCGTGCTAGGCTAGCGACATTGCTGCAGCGGCCGTTAGAGCACCTGTGAGGCCGTCCAGGACCACCGAGTCCAGATTCCAGCAGTGCCAGTAGAGTGCGACCGGCAGCGCCTTGCCTGGCGCGACGTCCACCAGACGCCCATCCTGCAGATGTTCACGAACCTGTAGCTCTGGCACGACGCTGACACCCCAACCAGCCAGAACAGCGCGCACCTGACCCTCCGAACTGGGCACGTACAACTGACTCAATGCGACGTGCTTGAGATTGAAGGCGCGCCCGATGAACTCGGACTGCAAATCGTCCTTGCGGTTAAAGGCAATGAAGGGCACTTTGCGAAAGTTGTAGGGCGACAAGCCCTCGGAACAGTGCTCAGACGCGTAGACTGCTTCGGCTACCGCAACGTAGCGCATAGCGCCCAATGGCACCATTTTGCAACTGCGCAAAGCCTGCTTGAGAGTTGTGACACATCCCAACACCTTACCCTCACGCAGCCACTCGATGGTGAAATCCTGGTCATCGGTAATGATCTCCAGACCCAAGCCCTGTCGGGCCAACCGGGTGAGCGCCGGCAAAGCCCAGGTGGCGATGCTGTCCGCGTTGATGGCAATTGAAATTCGCTCCTCATCACCACCACTTCCCGAAGCGCCGGGTGCCACATCTTTCAGATCGCGCTCCAGGTCTGCCCTGAGCAGTCGCATCTGCATCGCATGCTTGAGTAGCAGACGACCCGCAGAGGTGGCCCGCAGAGGGCGACTGCGTACGATTAGCACGGTGCCAACCTGAACCTCCAGCGAGCGCAAGCGCTGCGACACCGCTGACTGGGTGATGGAGAGGCGCACTGCTGCGCGCTCAAAACCCCCTTCCTCCACAATGGCCGCGAGACACTCCAGTGCGTTGGGGTCAAAAGTGCTCATATAAGAAGATCTGATGTTCTCTCATAAAGTTGAATTTTACTTTTCAGTTACAAAAGATGCACGCCATAGCGAAATATCAAAAGCTCGGTTCACCGCCCATGACTCTGGTAAAAAGGATTCGAGTAGAACTCTCACAGCTGCGACTCACTCTGGTGAGCGCGGCGATTTGACGAGTGCGCGAAGCCTTAGCTGTGGACCTGCACTAAGCAGTCCTGAAATGCACGCGTCACCCTGGACGGCTGAGGAGAGTGCCTCACGATGCTGAAAAAGCTGCACGCGTAATGAAACAATATCGGATTGACAGCGCGCATGCGGCCACTCAGCACAAAGGCCTGCGCGTAATGGTCTGGTAAAAATCCCAAGTATTTGCCCGACAGTATTAGCGTGGCAATTGATTCTTGGTCGTAGCCCGTGGCCTTGCGTGTCAATCGTTGTTGCTGACTGATTTCCATGTTGGGCGAGTGATAGCCCAGACCTGTGAAGTTGTACGACCGCAAATCTTCCCAATTCATATCAGCTGACTCAGCCGTGAACAGCGCATGTTGCTCACCACAATACAGCAGCATGGTCTCGTCGAACAGCTCCTGGTATGCCAAGGTCTCTGAGCTACGGTGCCCCGGAATCACCCCCACTTGAAACTGCCCATCGATAACACCGCGCTCAATGGTATTGAGCGGGGCTACAAACAAGTGCAGGTTCACCTCGGGTGCAAGCTCCGAAAATAGGGCAATAGCCGTGCCGAGGCGGGCGGCTGGATTGCTGGCAGTTTTGTCAAACACTGCGATATTTAGCTGCCCACCCATGCGACGGTGAATTTCATCAACACTGGCACGAAACGCGTCGGCGCCGGCCAGCAGGCGCAGGGTCTCAGCATAGATTCGCTCGCCTTCCACTGTCAAAGCAAAGCCTGAGCGACCGCGCCGACACAGCGTCAAACCGAGACGGGTTTCCAGATCCTTGACATGGCGACTGACAGTTGAGGTACCAATGTTGAGCTCCAGCTCGGCCGCCGCCATGCCCCCACACTCAACCACGCTTTTGAACACACGCAGTAGGCGAATGTCCATATCGCTTAACTGTCCCAAAGCAGCTCGACTTTTTACTTGCATAAAATGATAACTTAGTAGTGATAGTTATACATTTATGAGAGTAACAGAATCGATCACTATCGCAAGAGTGCTTTCGAGCACCAGTAGTCGATGCGAGCGCAGCTTTGCAATCAGGGCGCCAGCCAATTTTTTCCCCCATGAAGGAGACACTATGGACATGAACGACGCCAAACATCTGGCTCCCACTCGCACCGATGCTGCATGGCTCGACGCGCACTGGATGCCGTACACCGGCAACCGCAACTTCAAGAGCAATCCGCGCATGATGGCAAGCGCCAAGGGCTGTTACTACACAGATATCCATGGCAAGCAGATTTTTGACGGTTTGTCTGGTCTGTGGTGCTGCGGTCTGGGTCATGGGCGCACGGAAATTACTGATGCGGTGAGCCACCAGATGGCCACACTGGACTATTCGCCTGCATTTCAGTACGGTCACCCGTTGTCATTTGCGCTGGCAAACAAACTTAAAGAGCTGACACCAGCCGGGCTGGACTATGTGTTTTTCACCGGCTCAGGCTCCGAGTCGGCTGACACTTCGCTAAAAATGGCCCGCGCATATTGGCGCGCCAAGGGTCTGGCAAGCAAAAGCCTGTTGATCGGGCGCGAAAAAGGTTATCACGGCGTCAACTTTGGTGGCATCTCGGTGGGTGGCATTGGGGCCAACCGCAAAACATTTGGCCAGGGCATTGCAGCAGATCATCTGCCGCACACGCAGCCGCCTGCCAGATCGTTTATCCGTGGCATGCCGGACAAGGGTGTGGAGCTGGCCGACGACTTGCTCAAGCTGATTGCGCTGCACGATGCCAGCAACATTGCCGCCGTCATCGTCGAGCCCATGTCCGGTTCGGCTGGTGTGGTGATTCCTCCCAAAGGCTACTTGCAGCGCCTGCGCGACATTTGCACCGCCAATAACATCCTGTTGATCTTTGATGAGGTCATCACCGGTTTTGGGCGCATGGGGGCTTACACAGGCGCCGAGGCCTTTGGTGTAACGCCTGACATCATGAATGTTGCCAAGCAAATCACCAACGGTGCGCAGCCATTGGGCGCGGTGCTGGCAAAGAAGGACATTTACGACACCTTCATGGCGCAGGGCGGGCCGGACTACATGCTGGAATTTATTCACGGCTACACCTACTCGGCACACCCGGTGCCATGCGCGGCTGGGTTGGCCACGCTGGACATTTTGGTACGGGAAAACATGGTGGAGCGGGTCAAACAGCTGTCACCGTACTTTGAGAATGCCGTGCACAGTCTCAAAGGTGTAAAACATGTCGCCGATATTCGCAACTATGGTCTGGCCGCAGGCTTTACCATTGATTCCTTGCCGGGCGAGCCAGCCCGCAGGCCCTACGAAATTGCCATGACCATGCTGAAAAAAGGCTTTTATGTGAGATACGGTGGCGATACCATTCAGCTTGCACCGCCCTTCATCACGACCCCGGTCCAGATCGACAGCCTGATCAATGCGCTGGGCGAATCCATCAACCAAACAGCCTGAAGCCCGCCGATTTATGCAAACTCTCCCCTTGATTCAACATCTGATTAACGGCAAGCTGGTGGCTGGCGGCAGCCGTTCGCAGGACGTCTTCAACCCGGCCACTGGCCAAGCGGAAAAGCAGCTACTGCTGGCTGACAAAGCCACCGTCGAACAAGCCATTGCCTGCGCGCAGGCGGCCTATCCGGCCTGGCGCGCCACGCCACCGCTGAAGCGCGCGCGTGTTATGAGCAAACTAAAAAATTTGCTGGAAGATAACGCTGAAGCAATTTGCGCTCTCGTCACCGCCGAACACGGCAAAGTGCTGAGTGATTCAATGGGTGAGCTGCAACGAGGTATTGAAAACGTTGAGTACGCCAGCTACGCGCCGGAGTTGCTCAAAGGTGAACACAGTAAAAACGTTGGCCCGTCAATGGACTCATGGAGCGAGTTTCAGGCACTGGGAGTCACCGCCGGCATTACGCCGTTCAACTTCCCGGTCATGGTGCCATTGTGGATGTGGCCCATGGCGGTGACTTGCGGCAATACATTTGTTCTCAAGCCGTCCGAGCGTGATCCCAGCAGCGCGCTGCTGGTGGCGCAACTGGCGCTGCAAGCCGGATTACCGCCCGGTGTGCTCAACGTGGTGCACGGCGACAAGGAGGCAGTGGACACACTGCTGGCCGACAAACGCGTGCAGGCCATCAGTTTTGTCGGCTCGACGCCGATAGCCGAGTACATCTACGCCACCGGTTGCGCCAATGGCAAGCGGGTTCAGGCACTAGGCGGTGCCAAGAACCACGCGGTGGTGATGCCGGATGCCGACGTTCCCAACGCCGTGAGCGCCTTGATGGGCGCTGCCTATGGTTCCTGTGGCGAGCGCTGCATGGCCATTCCGCTGGTGGTGGCAGTGGGCGACGCCACCGCCGACGCTGTGGTGGCGGGCCTGAAGGTCGAGATTGCAAAGATGAAAGTTGGCCCCGGTATCGACGCCGGAAATGACATGGGCCCACTGGTCACGCAAGCGCATTTCGACAAGGTCAAAGGCTTTGTCGACCAGGGAGTTGCCGAAGGCGCAACCCTGGTGGTGGATGGCCGCGGCGTCAAAGTACTCGGCCATGAGGCTGGCTACTTTTTGGGCGCTTGCCTGTTTGATCACGTCAAACCAGGCATGAAAATCTATCAGGAAGAAATCTTTGGCCCGGTGCTGGGCGTGATGCGGGTGAAGACCCTGCAAGAAGCGATGAGCTTGATCGACGCTCATGAATATGGCAACGGCACCTGCATCTTTACCCGTGACGGCGAAGCGGCAAGATACTTCAGCGACAACATTCTGGTTGGCATGGTGGGCGTTAACGTACCGCTGCCGGTACCTGTGGCCTACCACTCTTTTGGCGGCTGGAAGCGTTCGCTTTTTGGCGACTTGTCGGCTTATGGCCCCGACGCTGTACGCTTTTATACCAAGCGCAAAACCATCACCCAGCGCTGGCCGTCTGCCGGCGTGCGCGAGGGCGCAGTGTTCAGCTTTCCGACCAACCGCTGAGCAATTCATCAGAGACCGCGAGTTGAAACTCGGCACCCGGTTCGGACCGCTTCATTAGATTTTTGAATGAAGCGACTGAGATATTAATTATTGTTTTCAGGACGTGCGTCTTGCATCACACTGCACGTTTTCACAACAATGAGCCTGGAGAACAGCATGCTGATCGGACTACCCAAAGAAATCAAGAATCACGAATACCGCGTTGGACTCACACCAGCCAGCGTGCGTGAACTTACCACCCATGGTCATCAGGTGTTGGTGCAAGCCGGAGCCGGAGCCGCCATTGGCCTGACTGACGAGCAATACAAGGCGGCGGGCGCCAAACTGACTGCGGATGCCAAAGAAGTATTCGCCAAGGCCGACATGATCGTCAAGGTCAAAGAGCCGCAACCGCAAGAGTGCGCGATGCTGCGTCCCGGGCAGATTCTGTACACCTACTTGCATTTGGCACCGGATCCGGAACAGACCGCTGCACTCGTCAAGTCAGGGGCCGTCTGCATCGCTTACGAGACTATCACCGGTCCCGGTGGCGGCCTGCCTTTGCTGGCTCCAATGAGCGAAGTTGCCGGACGCATGGCGGTGCAGGCGGGCGCCGCACATCTGGAAAAATCAAAGGGTGGCATGGGCATCCTGTTGGGCGGTGTGCCCGGTGTGCCAGCGGCCCATGTGGCCATCATTGGTGCCGGTGTCGTTGGCACCCATGCATTGCAAATGGCAGTGGGCATGGGCGCGCGGGTAACGGTACTGGACAAGAGCGTGGACCGCCTACGCCAGTTGGATCTTATATTTGGCAATCGCATCAACACCGTGTATTCCAACGCGCAAAGTGTGGAAGATGCCGTGCTGGACGCCGATTTGGTGGTCGGTGGAGTTTTGGTTCCTGGCGCAGCCGCGCCCAAACTAGTGACACGCAGCATGATTTCGCGCATGAAAAAAGGTGCCGTGGTGGTAGACGTAGCCATTGACCAGGGCGGCTGCTTTGAGACTTCGCACGCGACCACCCATGACGACCCGACTTATGTGGTGGACGGCGTGGTGCACTACTGTGTTGCCAACATGCCTGGCGCGGTAGCCCGTACCTCGACTTTTGCACTTAACAACGCCACCATCGGACACGCTGTGGCACTGGCCGACAAGGGTTGGAAACAAGCCCTCAAGGACAACCCGCACTTGAAGAACGGCTTGAACGTGGCCAACGGGCACGTTACCTATGAAGCGGTGGCTAGGGATTTGGGCTACCCCTATGTAAGCGCCGACAGTTTACTGGCATAAATTGTTCAGTACGCGCCGAAATGGCGCTGGATCGGGCCCGCCACGCGGGCCCGCGTCATTTGTGGCGAGATTGCCTCGACTTGAGTCAGTCAATAAGCATTCCTGGTCGAACCATTCTTTTGGGGGCGGTTCCAGCGCGCGCAGCGAGACGCCATCCATGCCACCTACAATTTGTCAATGAACACCCCCATCCTCGCCATTGACGTGGTATCCGACGTTGTCTGTCCTTGGTGTTATATCGGCAAGCGCAAACTTGAGTTGGCGTTGACCTTGCCGGAGGCAGCCAGTCTTCCCAAAGTCGTGATCCGCTGGCACCCGTTTCAGCTCAACCCCGACTTGGCACTCCAAGGTGTATCGCGCAAGCAATATCTGGAAGATAAATTTGGTGGGCCTGAACGCGCGGCCGAAATCTACCAGCGCGTGCGCACTGCGGGTCTGGCGACAGGGCTGGCGCTCAATATTGACGGCATCATGCTGCAGCCAAATACTCTTGCGGCTCACGCCCTGCTTGCATTCGCCCAGTTGGGTGATGCAGATGGCTGTGATATCAAGGAGCGTTTGCTGAGGGCCTATTTTGTAGAAAACCGCTTCATTGGCAGCACTCATGTATTGACCGATATTGCAGAAGAAGCGGGACTGAACGGCGCGACGGCCCACGCTTTTGTAACTAACCCCGACCAATTGGCGGCAGTGGCGGCAGCGGACGCGAATATTCGAAGCCGGGGCATCACAGGCGTGCCATTTTTCATCTTCAACCAGAAAGTAGCGGTGTCGGGCGCACAGGATGCCGCTACTTTACTGGCGGCCATGCAGCAGGCGGCAGAAGCGAAACTCGGGTAAATTGCGCTTATGTCTTTGCTTGATTCGAGCCTCAGGGCAAAAGCCCCCAATTTTTCCCAAACCGAGTTTAGAACCTCACTGGCTATGTTCGCCACGGGCGTAACGATAGTGACAGCTCGCGCCTCCAGTGGCAAGCTAGTTGGCCTCACCGCCAACTCTTTCAACTCCGTCTCGCTCAGCCCGCCCCTGGTGCTGTGGAGTCTGGCCAGAGCAGCCGCATCGCTGGCTTCATTCAGCACCGGCTCGCATTACGCCATTAACATTCTGGCCGCTGACCAGATAAATCTCGCCAAGCGATTTGCCGCCAAGGGGGTAGACCGGTTTGCCGACGTCGCGTTCGAGCAGGGTATCGAAGGCGCACCTTTGCTGGCTGGCGCAGCGGCCACTTTTGAATGCTTTAACCGAAGCCGCTATTTTGAAGGCGATCACGTGATATTTGTTGGTGAAGTAGAGCGCTGCGCACATCGTACTGGCGCCTCACCCTTGTTGTTTCATGGCGGCAAGTTCTACACCGAACATCCTTTGTGACTCGGCGGTTCAACCCGTAAAGCAAAGTAGCTGCGCATGACAACACCCAAAAGTCATCTTGACGGACTTGCCGTTGCCATGCTACTGGGATGCTGCCTGTTCTGGGGTTTCCAGCAGGTGCTGGTGAAAGCCACCATTTCAGAGGTTCCCCCGGTATTTCAGGCTGCTGTGCGTTTTGCCGGCGCCACCGTTGTGCTTTGGCTATGGTGTCTGTGGCGACAAGTACCAATGTTCCAGCGTGACAGCACACTGTTCGCGGGGTCGCTGGCGGGCATTCTGTTCGCGCTTGAATTTGCCTGCCTTTACGCCGGGCTGCAGTTTTCTGCAGCGTCGCGCCTGACCATTTTTCTCTATACCTCACCGTTCTGGGTGGCAGTACTGCTGCCTCTTTTTGTAACTTCGGAAAGGCTTCGCCCATTGCAATGGCTGGGTCTGACATGTGCTTTTGCGGCAGTCGTTCTTGCGATGCGGGACGGTATGGGCGCAACCAGTCCTTTAAATCAATGGCGAGGTGACTTGCTGGCGCTGGCCGCTGGTATGTTTTGGGGGTTGACCACAGTGGTCATTCGAAGCTCACGGCTGGCGAAGGTATCACCGGAAAAGCTTCTGATGTATCAGGTGGGAGTCAGTGCTGCGGTATTACCGACGCTGTCTTTGCTGCTTGGCGAACGCTGGGTGTGGACGTTCAGCACCTTTGCCATCAGCTCTTTGCTGGTGCAAACTGTGGTCGGTGCGTTTGCCAGCTATCTTGCCTGGATGTGGATGTTGGGACGTTACCCGGCCACCAGGATCTCGGCATTCGTGTTTCTCACACCCGTCTTTGCCTTGCTGTTTGGCGCGTTCTGGCTCAGTGAGCCAGTTACTCTGAAGTTGGTCATTTCTCTATTGATGGTGGCGGTTGGCATAACCCTGGTGAACCTCAGGATGACCGCTTGAAAATTCGATTCCCAGAGAACACCGTCGTTCAATAACCGTCGCCCCGGCCGCTTGGCATCCGGTTGACAAGATCGTCCGAGTCATATTTTGCCGTGGGTGGGGTTCCTGGGTCAGAGTCTACAATTCCGTTTCCTATGGACGCTGACGGACTGTCCTACCGGTCAGACTGATTGCAGCAGGAGACAAAAATGCCCCATACCACCGCCACCGCCGAAGATAAACGCGCCGTGTTGCGTCGCGCCGCCCTCGAGTACCACGAGTTCCCGACACCTGGAAAAATACGCATTGCTGCGACTAAACAGCTTGTCAACCAGCATGACCTCGGACTGGCCTATTCGCCCGGTGTCGCAGCACCGTGTGAAGAAATAGTCAAAGATCCCAACAACGCCTTCAAATACACCAGCCGCGGAAATCTGGTCGCCGTCATTACCAACGGCACTGCCGTGTTGGGACTGGGTGACATTGGCCCGCTGGCAGCTAAACCGGTGATGGAGGGCAAGGCGGTGTTGTTCAAGAAATTCGCCGGGATCGATGTTTTTGACATCGAGATCAACGAAAAGCACGACCTCGACAAACTGGTCGACATCATCGCGTCGCTGGAACCCACTTTTGGTGGTATCAACCTGGAAGATATCAAGGCGCCAGATTGCTTCTATGTCGAGCGCAAACTGCGCGAGCGCATGAAGATACCAGTGTTCCATGACGACCAGCATGGCACCGCCATCTGTGTTGGCGCAGCTATTTTGAATGGTCTTAAAGTAGTGGGCAAAGACCCGAAGAAAATCAAGCTGGTGACGTCTGGCGCCGGCGCGGCAGCGTTGGCTTGTCTGGGGTTGCTGGTCAAGTTAGGTATTCCGCGCGAAAGCATTTACGTCACGGATCTGGCTGGCGTGGTCTATGAAGGGCGCACCGAGCTGATGGATGCCGACAAGATCGTTTTCAGCCAAAACACCTCGGCCCGCACACTGGGCGAAGTCATTGAAGGGGCTGACGTTTTCCTGGGATTGTCAGCGGGCGGGGTGCTCAAGGCCGACATGGTGAAGAAAATGGCGGTCAACCCGCTGATATTTGCCCTGGCCAATCCAACGCCAGAAATTTCACCGGAAGAAGTCAGGGCGGTACGTGACGATGCGATCATCGCCACCGGTCGCTCAGATTATCCCAACCAGGTCAACAACGTACTTTGTTTCCCTTACATTTTCCGTGGAGCGCTGGATGCGGGTGCCTCCACAATCACAATTGAAATGGAAATTGCGGCGGTTCACGCGATTGCCGAGTTGGCACAGGCCGAGCAAAGTGAGGTTGTAGCAGCCGCCTATGCAGGCGAACAGTTGGCGTTCGGGCCAGAGTACCTGATTCCCAAACCATTTGATCCGCGCCTGATGATGAAAATCGCGCCGGCAGTAGCCAAAGCCGCGGCGGACAGCGGCGTTGCGTTGCGACCCATCAAAGACATGGAGGCCTACAGGCAGAAGTTGCAGAGTTTTGTCTACGCCTCTGGCACGGTGATGAAACCAATTTTTACTGCCGCCAAAGTTGGGGTCAAAAACCGTGTGGCGTATGCCGAGGGCGAGGAAGAACGCGTCTTGCGCGCTGCCCAGATTGTGGTCGACGAGGGACTTGCCCTGCCAACCCTTATCGGTCGCCCGCTGGTCATTGCCGAACGTATCGAAAAGTTTGGTCTGCGCCTGCGCCAAGATGAAGATTACAACGTGGTGAACGTTGAACAAGACCATCGGTATCGGGACTTCTGGCAAACCTATCACCGCATGACCGAACGCAAGGGCATGACTGCTCAAGTAGCCAAAATTGAAATGCGCCGACGCTTGACGCTTATAGGCGCGATGCTGCTGCACAAGGGCGATGTTGATGGACTGATTTGTGGTACCTGGGGCAGCACTTCCATGCACCTTCAATACATGGATCAGGTCATAGGCATGCGATCAGGCGTCAACACCTATGCCTGCATGAATTGCGTACTGCTGCCGGAGCGTCAGTTATTTTTGGTTGATACGCATGTCAACTACGATCCCACTGCCGAACAATTGGCCGAGATCACCACCATGGCGGCCGAGGAAATGATGCGATTTGGCATCCGCCCCAAGGCCGCCCTGCTGTCCCACTCCAACTTTGGCAGCAGTGGACAACCCAGCGCTCTCAAAATGCGAAAGACATTGGACTTGTTGCGAACTCAAACCCCTTGGCTCGAGGTCGACGGCGAGATGCACGGTGACGTAGCACTTGACGGTCACGCACGAGCTGTCCTCATGCCCAACAGCACGCTATCGGGTGACGCCAACCTGCTGGTATTACCCAATATTGACGCTGCGAATATTGCTTACAACCTGCTGAAAACTGCAGCTGGCGGCAATATTGCTATCGGTCCGGTATTGCTGGGTGCAGCCAAACCAGTGCATATTTTGACTGCTAGCGCTACGGTGCGTCGGATCGTCAATATGACCGCATTGACCGTCGCCGATGCAAACGCCACTCGGTAATCAGTTTATCCAAAGTCAGCGCACACCCACAAATCAATTGGTTCGTTAGTTACTGCCTATTTTTTAGGCAATCACTTGCATTTTTCATATAAATGCGCGACACTCGGAGCCTTGAATTTGTCGGGTTATCCTGCGGTGTTGTGGGAATTCTTTCATGTGGTGCCTGAAAAGACTCAAGTTTGTAGTCGCCGTATTTTTGCTGGGCGCGGTTGTTGCCAGCGCGGGTGTGCAGACCCGGGGGTCGGCACCGGACGGCACTTTAGCCGTGATTTCGGCGGCCGATTTACCAAGGCATGGCGCCCAGGCCTATGAACTGATCCTTCGGGGTGGTCCGTTTCCTCATGAAAAGGATGGCCTTGTTTTTGCGAACCGTGAGCGCTTACTGCCGTCGCAAAACCGGGGCTACTACCGCGAATACACCGTCATGACGCCGGGTTCGCGCGACCGGGGAGCCCGGCGTATTGTGTGCGGAGGGCAAGCCAAGGCGCCGGACATTTGTTTTTACTCTGATGATCACTACGCGAGCTTCCGCAAGATCGTGCCATGAGTGTTAATTTTGTCACTTTGAAAAGTGAAGCGGGAATGAATATGTCACTTAATCAAGAACTATCAGCGCCACAGCGTGCTACGTCGGACGTGCCGCTTCGCGGCGTACGGCCAAACATTGTCCAGTCAATCCGCGCCTTCAGGGTTCAGGAGCTGCAGGATGCCGCCCGGTCTCTGGGTCAACATTTTCTGTACGCCAATCTGGCTAACGCCCAGACCAAGCAAGACGTTTTGGACCTGATCGGTCAGCAGTTCATGTTGTCGGTGCATGTTGGCAAGAATTTTGATGCACTCTATGACAGCATGACAGACCCGCTGCACAAGTCTGGCCCTCAGCCTGGCTTCATCGTGGTGTTGGAACACATTCCTGCCAACGCCAAGTTCGACAAAGAAGCACGTGAGCAGCTACTCGACATCTTTCGCGATGCCGCCGATTATTGGAGCGATCGCAAAATACCGTTCCGATGTTTTTATTCTTTTCTGTAGCCCGTTCTGCGCAAAACAGCCAAGCAGAACGGGCGAACGAGGCAAATGGGACGGACACTGGCAACCGCGCAGTATCCGGCATTGAACTTACTACCGAATCCGGAGAAAAAATGCCAACCGATAAGTTGTTGGATATATCACCACTGGCGCTGCGCATGAGCAGTCCATTCAACGCAGGGTATTGGTTAACTGCTGCCTGAACTATCTGGCAACTGATCGGAAAAGGCCCACGTGAAGCGGTGGGCTTTTTTCTTGGCATTGAGTCCTCTAATGTCCGGCATTGCTAATTTGCTCTGCTAATGCCAGGTATTCGGTCACCGGGACTTCTTCAGCGCGACGCTGGACGTCAAACTCACCTGGATATTCCCGCTCAAAAAGCCATTTGCCCAACGTATGGCGCATCAGTTTGCGGCGTTGACTAAAGGCAACTTGCACAAGTTCACTCAAGAGTGTGACATCAATGACCGCCGGGTCCTCGCGCGGCACCATGCGCACCACTGCGCTGTGAACCCGCGGCGGCGGCTGGAAACTCTCAGGCGGCACCAAAAGTATATTTTCCATGGAATAACGCCACTGCAACATAACGCTCAAACGACCATAATCCGAGGTCTCTGGGCTCGCCACCATCCGGTCGACAACTTCCTTTTGCAGCATGAAATGCTGGTCTTCGATAACTTCGACAAACTTCAGCAAATGAAACAATATGGGTGTGGAGATGTTGTAGGGTAAGTTGCCAACTACTCTGAATTTTGTGTTGCTGGCGGTCGCCGCGGAGCATGCAAGCTCGGCTAAGTCCACTTTCAGCACATCAGATTCAATCACGGTAAGCTGCGGATGCGAGCGCAGGCGCTGCGCCAGGTCGCGGTCCAACTCAATAACTGTGAGGTGACCCAGGCGCTCCACCAACGGCTGTGTCAGGGCCGCCAGACCAGGTCCGATTTCCACCATAGTCTGCCCCGGCTTGGGTGCAATCTCATTGACAATTGTTTCAACAATGCCGCTATCGGCCAGAAAATGCTGTCCAAACCGTTTGCGAGGAACGTGTTTCATGTGGTAGGTGCTGGGCCTTATAGCGGTGACTCGCGCAGTTCGACGTAAGCGCGGCCACGCTGCTCCTGCGCCCAATTGACGTAGACTTCGTCAAGCTTTTTTTCCCGCAACATGGCTCGCACCGACTCGCGTTGCTCGCGCGGATTCAACGTGGCGCTGCGACGTTCAACGAGTTGAATTAGGTGGACGCCAAAGCGCGACACCAGCGGGTCGCTGATTTGACTCGGCACAAGACGGTTCATAACCTCCTCAAACTCCGGCACGAACATGCCCGGATTGGCCCACCCCAAGTCGCCGCCCTGAGCGGCACTGCCATCCTGGGAATTTTCCCGCGCCAGCGCCGCAAAATCGGCCTGCCCGGCCACGATGCGCTTCTTGAATTCGTTCAACTTGTCGCGCGCGGCGGCCTCGCTCAATTGCGGGCTGACACGCAACAGAATATGTCGTGCCCGACTCTGCGTTGTGGTCATGGCAGGCATGCCAGCACTTTTCTTTTCAACTACTTTAAGTACGTGAAAGCCAGCGCCTGAGCGCACTATCGCAGCGAGCTCCCCAACGCCCAAGGATTGGGTCGCCTCGATGAACAATGGCGGATAGCGGTCTGCTGTACGCAAACCAAGCCGGCCTCCGTTGGAGCGATCTGAGGCATCCGAGAATTCCGCCACCAGGAGGCCGAAGTCTTCGCCGGCACGGGCACGATCCAGCGCGCGCTGGGCCTTGGCTTGCAGGGCCGAAATCTGCTCTGAGGTGGCCGCATCCGGCACGTTCACCAGTATCTGGGCCAGATTGATTTCAATGGCTGCGGGATCTTTATTGTTCTGCTGTTCGCGCAGGTATTGGTCGACTTCAAGATCGGATACTCGCACGCGTGGCTCGACGTCGCGCTCACGCAAACGGGTCAGCATGAGTTGGTCCCGCAGTTGAGCCCGAAACTGGCTGAGGACACCACCCTCGGCGGCAATCCGGCGCTGCAATTCGCCCACGTCCATCTGATTTTGGCGGGCGATGTTTTGTAGCGCCTGGTCAACCGCTGCCTCATCGACACGAATACCAGACTCACGCGCCAGTTGAAGCTGTACCTTCTGATTGATAAGGCTCTCGAGAACCTGGCGCTCCAGCTCTTTGCGGTCCGGCACAGCCCTGCGCTGTTGAGTCAATTGTTGCAGCACTCGTTGCAGTTCCGACTGCACCTCGCTATTGGTGATGGGCTCGGAATTGACTACAGCCACGATGAAATCGGCCTGAAGCTGCGGGCCGGACTGGACGCGGAGAACGGGCGCGCCAATTCCAGTGCTGGCAGACGGCCGCAAACCCTGTGCATGCGATGTGAAGGACGCAAGCAAAGCAACACTGGCGATGCTCAGAAGAAAAAGGCGATGGGTCATGATTGATTATTCGTAATTACTGAAACGACTGGGAGAGCTCATTGGCTCACGCAGATACTGGTAACCTGCAATGTTGTCTTTCAAGGTTTTCAAAGGGCTGACGCCCAAACGTGTGAATCCGACAAACTCTAGTTGAAACATGATTCGCTGGGTCGCCGAAGACGTACTGGTCTGAAGCTGCTCAAGCACCGCTCGACCAAGCCAGCAACCCGCATCGTACTCAAATCCAATGATGGCATCGACCAATTTCCTTTCATTCAAACTGTAATTGAGGCGCCCCACGCTGTACCAGCGACCCATCCCCTGCCCCCCCCCAGACCCCAGATCCTGTCCTCTATCGCCCCACAGGTCGTTGAGAGGCCATTGCCAGCCGACGTCTAGCTGCTCACTGGAATCTCGCTGGTATCGATAAGCGGCCGTCACGGTCCGGTAATTGCTTGGGTTGTAACGCGCGCCAATGGTAGAGCGTACTGACTGCTCTGTTTTCGGGTTGAACTGAACGGTAGAGTCAAAAGCCCAACTAGGATCCCAGTTGAGTGACGCACCCAATAACAGGTCGCTGAGTCGATCAGCCACCGTTGTGCCGCCCGGCAGAGTTACATTCTGATCTTTGAAACGCAATCGTTGCGCGATGCCAAATCGCGCAGCCTCCGCACCCGATGTCGGATCCAACAGACGTGTTGTCGCACCCAAAGTGAGTAAGTTGCTATCAGAAATTCGATCATTGCCGACAAACGCATTTTCTGTGTAGACACTGGCGAAGTTGAAATCAGTGGCGCCCGAGTCGTAATTGGGCAACTGGCTCTGGTCGCGGTACGGCGTGTTGACGTAAAAAGCCCTGGGTTCCAGTGTCTGGCGAAAAACCTTGCCAAAATAACTGGTGTCGCGTTCAAATACCAAACCACTGTCCAGGCTAAAAGTCGGCAGCATGCGATTTGCCGTATCGGAGCCGTTGCCAGTAGACGTGTCAAACTGGTAGACGGTGGCATGAAGCTGCAGCTTCGGCGAAATAAATCCGGCCGCCGCGGTCCAAGGATGGCTGATCTGCATCATAGAGAAAGCACGCTGGGCATTGGGTTGTCCAGTAAGAGCGCCATCAGCTTGAAATCGGGTGTAGTCCGCAGTGACGGAATAGTTGAACCCATCGCCGTTATATCCGTCGTAGCGAGTAACCAACTGAGGCATTCGGTCGTAAGGTGGCGTAATGGGTGCAGTCACATCTTGCAGGGTTTGCCATTTCAGAGTGCGCACACTGTTAGTGAAATTGCCGCGGCTCCAGGATAGCGAGGCATCATTGGACAACAGACGCTGGGTTAACGAGCTTGATGTGCGAGTGAAGTCGCGCCAATAATTGTCATCACTGACGCGGTTCAAGTTGAGGTTCAACACTGCATCGCCGTCGGTCACGTGATTGGTTAGCGAGTTTTTGATCGTTGCCTGGTGCGTGTATGCCAAGCCCCAGCGATTACTGTCTCGCAATTGATCCGCGAGCATGATGTCCAGACGCAACTGACCCGAGTAATCCGCTTCGAGATAGCGCATCTCGCTGCCCACATTGAGACCCCGCTTACTCATCAGCGTGGGCGTAAAGGTCGCGTCCCGGTTAGGCGCAATATCCCAATAGTACGGAACCGCGACTTCCGCTCCGTTGACATTGTCCAATCCCAAAGTGGGGGGCAAGAATCCTGATTTGCGCCGGTCGCTCAGGGGAAAGCTCAGGTAAGGAATGGGTAACAGAGGAACTCCCTTGAAACTTAGCAATGCCCCTTCAGCCGTGCCCACATCTTCCTCGGTGTCCATGCGGATAGTGGTTGCACGCAAAATCCAGTCCGGCATCCAACTCGGTCCTGGCAAGCGGCGGCAAGTAGTGAAACTGGCATTGCTGATGATCGTCCTTTGCTCATCAATAAAATCAACTCGATCAGCTTCGCCGTGCGCCCCGTTATTTAAAAAAAAGTAACGCGGTTGAATGAAGAAGCCTTCAAAGGTGTCAAGTTTTAGCTCAAGCAGCGGTCCGGCATACACATTTCCTGCGCGGTTGACCAAAACGTTACCACTTGCTTTCGCCAAATCACTGGGCTGGTCATAATCCAGTCGGTACGCCTTGATCACCATGTCGCGACGGCGCAGCACCGCATCCCCTTGCACCACGGTTTCCAGGTCGGGCCGCCCAAAGATGCGCACACCATAGACGAACGTCGGCAAGGTGCCACCCGAAGTGGGTGCTATCTGCTCTTGCAGTAGCGAGCTGCTCTTTAGGGGCCGTTCGAACTGCGCCTGCGTGACCTGCGCCACATCTATCGGAACCATCTGGGCATTCAGTGACGTTCCCTGTAGCAACGCCCACCCCAGCCAGGTGGCCGACCTGCGGAAAAAACGGAGCTGAGTCGCCCTGTATCTCAGATCATGCAGGAAAAGGCGCATCGGGCAGAGGTGGTATCGATCATTTGGGCAGGTTGAAAACGAACACCAGAGCGGTCAAGTTTGTAGAATGGATTATCCATGAGCCAAGCCAAGAATCCTGAATCCGTTGCGGTCATTGCTCCCGTCTGGTCCGACGCACGACGCGCCGTCGAATTCAACGCCTGGCTGGCGGCGGAGGCAAGCGCCCACGGTCTGATTATCAACTCGGTGCGTAATGCCTCGGCAGACGCGAGTTTTCGACGCTATTTCCGCGTTGATTCGTCGCACCGCAGTTACATTATCATGGACGCGCCAACCGACAGGGAAGACTGTCACCCCTTCGTCAAAGTGGCCCAGCTAATGCGGGAGGCCGGGGTAAACGTGCCACAGGTGCTGGCTTGGGATAAAAACAATGGCTTCATGTTACTCACCGATTTGGGTGCGCAAACCATGATGCAGGTGCTTGACCAGAGCCAGCCACACTCCAACCAGAGTCTGTATCTGCAAGCCATTGACGCGCTGATTGCGTGGCAGACAGCATCAGTTCCTGGTGTGCTGCCGCCCTATGATGAAGCGCTGTTGCGACGCGAGTTGGAACTATTCCCCACCTGGTATCTGACAGCCCACCGGGGGGTGGCAGTCGATGGCGACGTGCGACGCATACTTGACCAGTCCTTTGAAACCATCATTGCTCGCAATCTGGCCTGGCCCAGCGTGTATGTGCACCGCGACTTTATGCCCAGAAACCTAATGATCTCCGGTGATGCCAAGCATGCGTGCCTCGGTGTGCTGGATTTTCAGGACGCGGTGTATGGCCCCATCACTTACGATATTGCCAGTCTGATGCGCGATGCGTTCCTGAGCTGGGAAGAGGATTTTTGTCTTGATATCACCATCCGTTATTGGGAAAAGGCTCGAAAAGCCGGCCTGCCGGTAGGTCACGACTTTGGTGATTTTTACCGCGCAGTCGACTGGATGGGGCTGCAGCGTCACTTGAAAGTGGCCGGCATTTTTGCCCGACTCACGCTGCGCGATGGCAAGCCGCAGTACCTGGCGGATACACCACGCTTTATCAACTATCTACGTGCTACCTGCGAGCGCTACCGCGAACTTAAACCGCTACTTCGCTTGATTGAGCGCGTCGAGGGAATTGAAACTGCGAGCAGCTATACCTTCGGCAGAAATTAGTTGCTATTTTTTGCGATGAATGCCAGCGCTATCGAGTCGCCACCTATTGCATAGCAAATCGACATACTTTTGCACTACCTCATGCCTCGTTTTTATTGCCCCACTTGGCTCACCACTGGCGAGTTTCTGGACTTGCCGGCCGGCCCGGCTCGGCACGTGCAAGTGCTGCGATTGCAACCCGGTGACAGCATCACGCTGTTCAATGGCGGGCCTGGCGACGACGGCGTGACGGGCGAATTTGAGGCAACCATCACGCGCATGGGTCGAAGTGACGTACAAGTACAGGTGGGTCGTCATTCGCCTGTCGAGCGTGAACCAACAAGGCGAGTTCACCTTGTTGTGGGCATGCCGGCCAATGAGCGCATGGACTGGTTGGTGGAAAAGGCGACTGAACTTGGCGTGGCTAGCATCCGTCCCTTGATAACCGAGCGCAGCGTGCTACGCCTCTCAGGGGAGCGGGCGGGTAAAAAAGTAGCACATTGGCAAAGTGTGGCGGTAGCGGCATGCGAGCAATGTGGCGGAAACCAGGTACCACAAATTCATGAGGTTATGGGGTTTGCCACCTGGGCCAAGGCGTGGTCCGCGATCCAACTCACCGCAGACGCACCAACAAGACCGTCTTTGCTGCTTTCCCTGCGACCCGAGACCACCAGCCTCAGTGCAGCCATCACCAGATTGTCCACCGCAGATGCCGCCGCGACATTTCTATCTGGCCCAGAGGGTGGCTTGAGCAACGCAGAGGAAGAGTCAGCTCTAGTTTGCGGCTTTTTGCCGGTTACGCTTGGGCCGCGCGTGCTACGCGCTGAAACTGCTGCATTGAGTGCCCTGGCGGCGCTGCTATTGCTTTAACGATGTAACTCGAACGCTTGTTCAGGGCTGCAACGTCGCGTCTTCGATCAGTACTTTGTAGGAATAGCCTGAACCAAAATCCTTGTCGGTTCGCACAACGCCGGTGACTGTAACGATGTCCCCGACCTTGGCGGGAGTTATTGTCGTAACCAGGACGTCATCCGTGTTGGCGGAAGCTGAACCGGTGCCGTCACGCAGATGAATCCAGTTCTTCCCCATGATCCCCGAGTTGTACTTGACAACTTTACCGCGCACTTTGACCGATTTATCCTTCAGTTCGGCCGTCTTGGTCATGACTTCGGCAACAGTACGGGCGTTGGTACCACTGGCCTTGGGAACGCTGACTGGCGCACTGTCCGTTACCGCCACTGAACCGGCAGGAGCGCCAGTCATGACCTTGCCGGTACCACCGAGGTTGCCGAAGAGAATTGTTGGAAACGTCTTTTTTAAGGTCTTACTTTCGAAGTTGTTCATGACCGTCACATTTTCAATTGTGACCTTGGCACCCTTCGCTACCGGAGCCTTGCTTACTGCCGCCCAAGTCTCACCGTCCTTGGTCTTGAGCCGAAGGTAGGTATAAATCTCGACATCCTTCACCTCCAGCACCTCACCCGAGACGGTGGTGGTGGCAGCCGATACGGCAGCGGGAGCAGGCTTGTCGGCGGCCCAAACAAAGGTGGCAAATGGGGTAACCGCAAGCAGGCAAATCGACACTATGGTTTTCATCGTCCGGATCCTCTATCTGGAAAAGCGTGAAGCATAACAGTAGCGCGCCAAGTCATCGGCTACAAAACCCCAGCGCTGGCGCTTTAATTGATGCATCTCAAGCAATCGTCAGTTTGGCCTGCTCTGCGCGCCGGATAGTCTGGTTTCCGGTCAACACAAATCCGCGCACTTTCTCTTGCTGGTCGAGGAACTGCCAAAGATCAGTTTCACGGTTGCGCCATTCACCGGGTGTGCCAGTGGCCGGAGCCGCCACCACAATTGGTAACGCCGGAGTCTTGATCACTATTGGCATCAATGGAAATACCACCTTGCTTGGCTTGCCTGCCAGGGTGGCGGCCAAGGCCCTGGCGGCGCCCATAGCGGGCAGCACGTAGGGCAACGTTCGACCGCCTGTAACTGCACCGTCAGCGTCCCAGCTACCCGCCGCGTACTGGGCGGCATCGCCCAAGGCATAGATAAATGATGCACTGGTCTGCAAGGTTGTGTCAACCAGCACGCCACGATCGCATATCAGACCAGCGGCCTCGGCCAATGTTGTGTCTGCCTTCAGACCTACCGCACTCAACACCAAGTCGGCGTGCACCAGATGCCCGTTGGATAGCTCAACCTGCATTGGTGTGACGGTTGAATCGGGATTTATTGGCTGCTGGTTGTCCATTGCACCCCTAACTTCCTTGACGGTCACTCCGAAATGCCACGTCACACCCAATGCGGTCAATGCTGCACGCAACTGCTCGCTGACTTGCCGCGGCAAGAGCACGGCAATCGGCGCGGGCGACGGATCGACCACCGTCACGTCATAGCCGGAACCGACAAGGTCGTTGGCGAACTCGCAACCAATCAGTCCAGCGCCCATGATCAGGACATGCTTGACTTTACGTCCCGAACCCGTCAAACGCGCGTGGAACGCGGAAAATTCAGTCAACGAGTTGATGGACCGTATCTGATCCGATGCGTCGCCGCCCACCGCGACTCGGATCGGCTTCGCGCCAGTTGCCAGCACCAACTGGCTGTAACCAAGCTCCCCCTGTGAAGTGGTGATTTTCTTGTTCGCCGGGTGGATTGCCTGAACCTCGGTGTGGGCAAGTAACGTGACCTTGAGCGTGTCTGCCATCCTGACCGCCGGTGTACTCACCAGTTGGGCAGGAACGCGACCCTGCGCAAATGCATTTGACAAGGAGGGTTTGGCATAAAAGTCACCACTGTCCGCAGTGATCATCGTTACCGGTGTGGTGCCGTCAAGCTTGCGAAACTCGCGCGCTGTGGTCCAACCCGCCAAACCGGCGCCAATGATGATGACAGGGGAAGTGGCAGGCGTGACAATCATATTTCGACTGTTTCGAAGTCAGCCTTGGCCACGCCACAGTCCGGGCAGGCCCAGGAATCGGGCACATCAGCCCATGCGGTACCGGCCGCAATGCCGTCTTCAGGTCGACCGGTGGCCTCGTCATAGACAAAGCCACAAACAATGCAGAGATAGGTTTTCATGTCAGTTTTTCCAAAAAATGTTGTTCGAATGGGCTGGTAACTCAGGATGCCACCGGTGCTATCACCCTGGCCAGTTGTGCCTGATAGTGCTTGGCATGACGCTCTTCCACTTTGGCCAGCGCTGCAAAGCGCTTTTGAGCCTTTTCCAGTACCACACTGAACTGAGCAGCGTGCAACTTGCTCTCTTTAATCTGCTCGTTCATTTCTGCTACCGCCGCCGCCTGGCCCTCTTCTTCGGCGATTTTGCGAAAACCAGGGTACATCTCGGTGTACTCATAGGTTTCTCCATCAATCGCGATCTGCAGCGCTTTGGCAGGTGTCATGGCGGCCTTTGGGTAAAGCAAATCCAGGTGCCCAAAGGCGTGCAAGATTTCCTGGCTCGCGGTCTCTTCAAAGGTGCGGGCCGTATCCTCATCACCCATTTCACGGGCCAATTTTGCAAAATAGCGGTATTTGATATGCGCCATTGATTCGCCGGCAAAAGCAGCCTCCAAATTGGCCGTGGTTTTGATGTCGGGACGTTGCGTTTGAGTCATCATGAATTCCTGTTTGTTAAGTGCTTCTCTGATAGACAATTTCGATCAGATCGAAGTGAATGGTAGCGATAAGCAATCGTTTAAGCCAATTGCTTTTGACTAAGCGATTGATAGGAGCTATTCAAAGGAGGGTCTGCAACAGGAAACCCGTTGCCCGCATCTACTACGGTAACGGCCAGCGCGTACGTCGTGCTGGTACCGCCCTTGCAGCTATCCGTTTGTTTCTTGTCTGAAGTTCGCGCGGGAGCCTAGCCCATCAAAACATGTGCTTAACACCAACTCGACGATCTCTTCATCGCTGTATTGCTGGCCCATCTTCAGGAACTCCAGCACCGGATCGCAGGCACGGGCAAAGATCGTGTACAAGACCGCAATGGCTGGCAACTTCGCGTTGAGCGCACCTTGCGACTGGGCCGCTTCGATCCATGCGCCCAAGATGTCGCTTACCTCCATCAGCCCGTCCATATAGTCCTTGTTGCTGACCAACGCGGCACGCAAGCTGGAGTTCTGGCTGGGCAGGGACGGCATTTCGCCAGCCAGCTTCAAGGCCATGGTCCAGCCTACAACCGCACGAAGATTGTCCATCGGTGACGCATCAGACGGGAGGGTGGCCAAATACGCTTGCGCGCGCCGCATAACCCAGACCATGGCCGCAGCTGCCAGATCCTCCTTGCTGGGAAAGTGCTTATACAGGCTGGCCTTGGCGATGCCTACTTCGATAGCCACTTGATCCACCGTCATGGCCTCAAAACCTCTTTCGGCCAGTAAGCGATTAACCGCCTGGATGATGGCGGTTTCGCGCGCCTGCAGCATCTGCTCCCTGAATGATATTTTGACGACGTTGCTGGTGCTCACCAAAGCATTGTAGTCAATTTGGATTCTGATATAAATACAAAGGTCATAAAAATACTATATAGTCCTTTTATGACCAACCAGTCTATTTTTATATTTTTTACTTTCCTGCTTTGGCGACACCCATGAAAGTAGCCATCATCGGCTCTGGCGTCTCCGGTTTGGCAGCAGCGCACGTGCTGGCGGACGCGGCGCAAGTGACCCTGTTTGAAACAGGGTCATATTTTGGCGGTCACACCCACACGGTGGATGTCACATTGCCATCGCCGCTAGGCATGGTCACGCAAGGTGTTGACACCGGCTTCCTGGTGCTGAATGAGCGGACCTATCCGAACCTGATCCGCCTGTTCTCCGAATTGGGCGTACCCATTGCCAAGTCCGATATGTCATTTTCGGTACAGACCAGCGATGCCACCAGCCAGTCGGTATTGGAGTGGAGCGGATGCAATTTGAACACGGTGTTTGCGCAGCGACGCAATTTGCTTAACTGGCGCTTTCTGAACATGCTGCGCGAGTTGTTGCAGTTCAACCGGATTACCAGTCACATCGCCTCAGGTGGCACCGAGAGCGAGCTAACTCAGGAATTGGGTGACTTTTTACTGGAGCACCGCTTCAGCAGTGAGTTTCGGGACTGGTATTTCCTGCCCATGATGGCCTGCATCTGGAGTTGCCCAACCGAACAGATGCTGCGCTTTCCGGTTTCCACCATGATCCGCTTTTGTCATAACCATGGCCTGATCCAGATCAGCCAGCGCCCCCAGTGGTGGACCGTTAACGGCGGCGCCAAACACTACGTCAAGAAAATCACCGCGAAAGTCGCTGATAAGCGCCTGAACACAAGGGTTCGCCAGATCACACGCAAGTCTGCTAACGACGGTCAAGATGCGGGTGTTCTCGTTGGTACTGACAGCACCTGTGAGCGATTTGACAAGGTCATCATCGCCAGCCACTCTGATCAGGCACTGGCGATGCTGCGTGAACCAACTTTGCCGGAGCAGCAAAGCCTGGGCGCCATCAAATATCACGCGAATCGAGCCGTGCTGCACACCGACAGTTCGGTGTTGCCGAGCCGCAAGCTCGCCTGGGCAGCCTGGAACTACGAGCGGTCGACAACTGGTGATGAAGTAGACGCCAGTGTTTGCCTGCACTACCTGATAAACCGGCTACAACCCCTGCCGTGGCAACAACCGGTCGTGGTGTCGCTCAATCCCATCCGTGAGATCGACACCAGTCTTATCCTGGGTGTCTATGACTATGAGCATCCGGTGCTCGATCTGGCAGCCATTGCGGCGCAGAAGATGATACCGGCGCTGCAAGGGCTACAAGACTGCTACTTCTGCGGCGCCTGGATGGGCTATGGCTTTCACGAAGACGGACTTAAGGCCGGACTGGCGGCGGCCCGGCAGCTACTGAGTGACGCCGGCATGGGTGCGAGGGAACTGGTATGAAAAACGATCCCCTGATCGGCTTCGGGCAGGTCCGACACACGCGTGTTCGACCGATGCACAACGCCTTCACCTATCCAACCTATTTCCTGTTACTACCGATGCGCACGCTTGCACATAACACTGGCGACGAGATTGGTCCACTGGCGATCAACCGGTCTGCCGCACTGAGTTTTTTTGACAGCGACCATGGCGATGGCCGTCCGCCAGAGCAAGGCGGCTCCCTGAGCTGGCTTGACGAGATGTTGTCAGGCCAGGGCATTGCGGACGCCACCGGTGAAATCTGGTTGCATTGTTATCCGCGCGTGCTGGGCTACACCTTCAAACCAGTGAGCTTCTGGTATTGCCATCGGGCTGCAAACGACCAGGGTGGCTCCCTGCGGGCCATCGTAGTGGAGGTCAACAACACTTTTGGGGAACGGCATTGTTACCTTCTCGATGAGCCGCAATGGGGTGTTGAAGTAAGCGCAGCCAAGGTATTTCACGTATCACCGTTCTGCCAGGTCGAGGGCTGCTATCGCTTTCGCTTCATGCGCGCAATGCGAGCGGGTCAGGAAAGAACCGTAGCCCGCATCGACCATGACGATGCCAATGGCCCGCTGCTACAGACCAGCGTCAACGGCACGTTGGAAGCCATAACCAAAGCTTCACTGCGCAAAGCGCTTTGGCGCTATCCGGCATTGACGTTGGGGGTGGTTTTTCACATTCATCTGCAGGCTGCACGGCTTTGGCTCAAAAACGTGAACTTCTTCAAAAAACCGCGAGCTCCTGACGTTTTTGTGACCCGATAGCACATCCAGTTTTATCTCAGAACACTGATCACTCATGAACACCGCCATCGCCACCCCCCTTTCCTTTCCTCACGATGCACCTGCCAGTGCTCGCACAGCGCTGGCGCTGCTGCAACGTTTACGCCATGGCGACTTGACGATTCAATTGCCGGACGGTTCGGTTCGCCGTTTTGGCGTACATCCGCATCAACACAACCCCGGCAGCCAAGCCAGCCCCAGCGCCTCAATTACCTTGCAAAACTGGAATGTCTTTGGCGCCGCGCTGAAATCCGGCGATATCGGCTTTGCCGAAAGCTACATCGCCGGCGACTGGTGCACACCTAACCTGAGCGCATTACTCAAGGTGTTTGTGGCTAATCGTCGCGAGCTCGATGATGTGATTTTTGGTAGCTGGGCGGGTCGTTTGTTGTACCGGATCAAGCACCTGCTTAAACACAATAGCCGCGCCAACAGCCGCAAGAACATCCACGCACATTACGACCTGGGCAACACCTTTTATCAGCTCTGGCTGGACGAAAGCATGAACTACTCCTCGGCCTGGTTTGATGGAGATCAGACGCGGTCGTTGCGAGCGGCGCAAGACGCCAAGGTGCAGCGCGCCTTGCAAATGGCCAAAGTCAGACCGGGTGATCGGGTGCGGTTGGGGCGCACTGGCCGAATTAGCTACCCGGCAATTCGGTGCCTCGGTCGTTGGTGTGACCTTGAGCCGCGAGCAACTGGCGTATGCCAACTTACGACTGGACAATCTGGGCGTTGCCACCGGCCCGCGACAAACCGCCGATCTGCGGCTGCAAGACTACCGGGACATCCGTGACCAACCTTTTGATGCCATTTGTTCCATTGAGATGGTCGAGGCCGTAGGTCGTTCCTACTGGCCACAATACTTCCAGACGATTAGTCGGCTGCTGAAACCCGGTGGCTTGGCTTGCATCCAGAGCATCGTGATTGACGATGCTTTGTTCGCACGCTACATCAAGTCGACCGACTTCATCCAGCAATACATCTTTCCGGGTGGTTGCCTGCCTTGCCCCGATCAGTTTCGCCGACAGGCCGTTGCCGCCGGCTTGTTGGTGCAAGACGAGTTTTTCTTTGGCGCGGACTATGCCGAAACCCTGAGACGCTGGCGTGACGCTTTCCTGCAGCGCAAGGCTGACATTGCGCTGCAGGGTTTTGACCAACGCTTTATGCGAATTTGGGAGTTTTACCTGAGCTATTGCGAAGCAGCTTTTGAGTCCGGCGACATCAACCTGGTGCAATACACCTTGCAAAAACCTTTGTCATGAAACAGCTTGTTGTCTCTATTCCATTGACAGCGGCTAGCCGCATCTTTCGCTCGGATGCTGTCTTTGGCTCGGGTGACCGGCGGCCTTTGCGGGCGGCGACCCAGTGTTGAGATATAGCAGCGCTGCCCCATGATTTCCAAATATACGCTGAGTCCGCTGGATGGCTTCAAATACGGTTTGATGAGTTTTCCGCTGGCCTTTTGCGCCCTGCCTTTGTATGTGATGCTGCCAGATCTCTATGCACGAGAGTTTGGCGTGTCCCTGAACGCATTGGGCGCGATACTGCTCGGCACGCGACTGCTCGATGCTGTAACAGATCCCCTGCTCGGGCGGGTGTGTGACAACCTCTATGCTCGTTCGCTGCGCTCGGTACTGGTTTTTTGCGGCATCTGCGCCCTTGTGCTGGCAGGCAGTTTTGCGCTTTTATTCTTTCCGCCGACCCGAGAACCAGAGGCTTTGCTACTTTGGGCAACTGCATTGCTCATCGTCACTTACAGCGCCTACAGCGCAATCACTGTGGCGCACCAATCCTGGGGTGCCATGCTGGGTGGCGACGCGACGCAGCGTAGTCGCATTGTGTTCTGGCGCGAAGGCTTGGGGCTGGTCGGGGTGGTGCTGGCCGCGCTGACCCCGTCACTAATCGGTAAGACCGCCATGCTGGCTCTGTTTGCAGCCAGTTTGCTGCTGGGCTGGCTGGGCTGGACGAGGGCTGTACACCCCGTTTCGCGGGTGCTCCGCACTGTCGGCTCGAAGGCACCGGCTTACAGTGTTTGGCATCCCTGGCGCATCAGCGCCTTTCGACGCCTGTTGGCGGTGTTCATGCTCAACGGCATCGCCAGCGCTGTGCCTGCGACGCTGGTGCTGTTCTTTATTCAGGACAAACTGCAAGCGCCTGAGGTTATGCAGGCGGCATTCCTGGGCTGCTACTTTGTCTGCGGGGCGTTGTCGATGCCGCTCTGGTTGCTGGGTGTCAAGCGTTGGGGGCTGGTGCGTTGCTGGCTAATTGGGATGGTCCTGTCGATCACTGTCTTTCTTGGAGCGACACAGCTACATGCAGGCGACACAGGCTTATTTCTAATCGTCTGTGCATTGTCGGGAGTCGCCCTGGGTAGCGACCTGGCGCTACCGGGGGCGCTGCTTGCCGGTGTCATTCTGGATGCAGGCGGTCATGGTCAATCTGAAGGCGCATATTTTGGCTGGTGGAACCTTGCCAGCAAAACTTAATCTTGCTCTTGCTGCCGGTCTGACACTGCCGATGCTAAGCCTGTTGGGTTACGCCCCGGGCGCACGCGAACCTCATACCTTACAGGCTTTGACCGTAGCTTATTGCTTGTTGCCTTGCGCACTGAAGGCTCTCGCCGCTGGAACGCTCTACATCTTCAACATTCAACCTCGGATTCAACTGAAAGCACTATGAACCAACATAAACGCCTGATTGCACGCGCACTGGCACTCGTCGCGGCGATCGCGGCACTGGTCGGCTGCAGCTCCCAGCAAATCAATGATTACGCGAATGAAGTACCGGTACTCGAACTGCGCGACTTTTTCAACGGAACCCTGGACGCCTACGGCGTATTCACTGACCGTTCCGGCAAGGTCGTCAGGCGCTTCAGCGTACTGATGAAATGCAGCTGGCAAGGTGATGAGGGCCTGCTCGACGAAGACTTCAATTACGCCGACGGCACCCGGCAAAAACGGATTTGGCACTTGCAGCGACTGGCCGATGGCCGCTATATCGGCCGGGCTGCCGATGTCGTGGGTGATGCAACGGGACAGCAGCGCGGTAACGCCTTTAACTGGCAATACACCATGGCGCTACCGGTAGACGGGAAGGTCTACGAGGTGCAGTTTGACGACTGGATGTACCTGATGAATGACCGGGTGATGCTCAACCGGGCGAGCATGAGCAAGTTCGGCGTGCGACTAGGCGAAGTGACGCTGTCGTTTACTAAAAGATAAGCGCAGTTATGGCCTTGAACCCACCCATCAAAGACTGGGCTGGCCGCACAGTATGGCTGGTTGGCGCCTCCACCGGTATCGGCCGCGCTACTGCCTCGGCACTGCACGCGCTGGGTGCCTCGGTGCTTGTGTCTGCCCGCAGCGTCGACGCATTGAACTCATTTGTGGCCGAACACCCTGGTGCACTAAGCCTGCCCCTGGACAGCACCGACCAGCTAAGTGTCGACAACGCCTTCAGCATTGCGTTGACAAAGGGAGACCTCGACTGCGTCGTTTACTGTGCGGGCCATTACCGCGAAATGAGCGTCACCAACTTCGATTTGACCGAGATGTTGCGCCACTGCGAGATCAACTATGTGGGTGCGCTGCATCTGTTGAATGCCGTCGTGCCATACTTTTTGTCACGTCCCGGGTCACCGGCGCATATCAGCCTGGTAGCAAGCGTTGCTGGCTACAGCGGTTTGCCCGGCAGCCTGGCCTACGGCCCCACCAAGGCGGCGTTGATCAACCTCGCCGAAGCACTGTACCTGGATTTGAAAGACCACGGCATCGGCGTGTCCCTGGTCAACCCGGGATTTGTCGATACACCGCTAACGGCACAAAATCAATTCAAAATGCCCGCTTTGATCAGCTCCGAGACTGCAGCACAGGAGATATTGCGCGGCTGGGCGCGCGGCGCGTTTGAGATCCATTTCCCGAAACGCTTCACCTATTGGATGAAGGCCTTGAAGCTGCTGCCTTATCGCGCAACTTTTCTTGCAACACGGCGCTTCACACGCTCATGAAAAATACCGTTGAATCCATTGTGCAAGTGTTCGAAGGACTGACCCCTGAGCGGGTCGAACAACTGGACAAGCTCTACGCTAGCGATGCCCGCTTTAAAGACCCTTTCAATGATGTACGGGGTGTGGCATCTATCCAGCGCATTTTCCGACACATGTACCTCCAGTTGGAGGCACCGCGCTTCGTTATTGACCAGCGGATCATTGACGGTCGGCAATGTTTTCTGACCTGGGAATTCCGATTTTTCTTTCGACAATTTAAGCCGCGTATGGAGCAGGTCATATTGGGTGGCTCGCACCTGGTGCTTGACGACGCAGGTCGTATCACTTTGCACCGTGACTACTGGGACGCTGCGGAAGAGCTGTACGAGAAGCTTCCAGTAGTCGGCGGTCTGATGCGCTGGCTCAAAAAGCGCGCAAACTCCTGAAACACAACCCGTTTATAAGGGACCTAGCGGATGTGCGGCTCGGCCAGCAATTGCTCCGGTAGCGTGAAATAGGCCGCGGTGGCGCCACGACATTGACGGGCAAGATCCAGTTCATGGCGAGCCATTGTGCGCAAATGCACCTCATCGGGGCCGTCGAGCAACTGCATGGCGCGGCCCCAGGTCCAAAAATAGGCCAGTGGCGTGTCGGGTGACAATCCCATGGCGCCAAACACTTGCATGGCGCGATTGACCACCCGGGTCTGCAATCGCGCCGCCACCACTTTGATGGCTGAAACGTCAACTCGGGCTTGTGCGAGTTTCCCTTGGTCCAGCCGCCAGGCAGCTCGCAGCACCAGCAGTCGAGCCTGGTCGATTTCCAGACGCGACTCTGCAATCCACTCCTGCACGTTCGCGAAATCAGACAAGTATTTACCAAACACGTGGCGCTCCAGCGTCCGATCACACATCATGGACAACGCCAGCTCGCACTGGCCAATAGTGCGCATACAGTGATGAATACGCCCCGGACCGAGGCGCGCCTGAGCCATGGCAAAGCCCGCACCCTCCTGACCCAGCAGATTCGTTGCAGGCACGCGCACGTTCGAGAAGACAATTTCGCAATGCCCTTCGGGCGAGTGGTGCTGCATGATCGCAATATTGCGCACCAGTGTGACACCGGGCGTGTCTATCGGCACCAGCACCATGCTGTGCCGGGCGTGCTTACCGACATCCTCGTCGCCACTGCGGCACATCACAATGAGTAATTTGCAGTTGGGGTGCGCGGCGCCAGTGACAAACCATTTGCGGCCATTGAGCACCAACTCGTTGTCCTGATGGCGCACATGGGTTTGCAAATTGGTCGGATCCGACGAAGCCACGTCGGGCTCGGACATAGCGAATGCAGAACGCACCTCTCCATCCAGCAACGGGCGCAGCCAGCGCTGGTTTTGCTCAGGGGTGGCAAACAAATGCAGCAATTCCATATTGCCGGTATCCGGCGCGCTGCAGTTGAACACCTCTGAGGCCCACGGCAAGCGACCCATGATCTCAGCAAGGGGTGCGTATTCGACATTGCTCAAGCGCACACCGGGTTCATCGTCGTGCAGGCTGGGTAGAAATAGATTCCATAGGCCTTCAGATTTGGCCAGCGCCTTGAGATCCTCCATGAATGGTGGCGGAAAGACGCCCTGCGACACTGAGAGATGCCAAGCGGCGTTGTAAGGCAATACGTAGCGTTCGATGAAGTCTTCCAAACGCCGGCGCCAAGCCTGAACCTGCGGCGAATACTCGAAATCCATGAGCTACCTTTCCGGTAAAGCGACGATAACCGTCACAAACCCAGAGTCTGCCAAACTTGCTCCACTTTGGCTGTCACCTCGGCGCTCATCTGCATCGGGCGCCCCCACTCGCGACTGGTTTCGCCGGGCCATTTGTTCGTGGCGTCCAGTCCCATTTTGCTGCCCAAGCCGCTGACGGGTGAAGCAAAGTCCAGATAGTCGATCGGGGTGCTGTCCACCAGCAGCGTGTCGCGTGTCGGGTCAACCCGCGTGGTGATGGCCCAGATCACATCCTGCCAGTCGCGGATATTGACATCGTCATCGACCACCACAATGAACTTGGTGTACATGAACTGGCGCAGAAAACTCCAGATGCCAAACATGACGCGCCGCGCGTGGCCGGGGTAGGACTTCTTGATTTGCACTACCGCCATGCGGTAACTGCAACCCTCGGGCGGCAGGTAAAAATCGGTGATTTCGGGATATTGACGTTGCAACAACGGCACAAACAACTCGTTCAAGGCCAGCGCCAGCATGGCCGGCTCGTCGGGCGGTTTACCGGTGTACGTGGAGTGGTAAATAGGGTCACGCTGCATCGTGATGCGATCGATGGTGAACACCGGAAACCAGTCCTGCTCGTTGTAATAGCCGGTGTGGTCGCCAAACGGGCCCTCCAGCGCGTGTTCGAACCCGCTGGCGTGCGACACATCCGGGTAAATGTGCCCTTCCAGAACGATTTCAGCAGAGGCTGGTACTCGCAATTCGCTGCCCAAAGCTTTCACCAGCTCGGTCCGGCTACCGCGCAGCAACCCGGCAAACTGGTATTCCGACAGACTGTCAGGCACTGGCGTCACCGCCCCCAGAATCGTTGCCGGGTCGGCACCCAGGGCCACACACACCGGATAGGGCTGGCCTGGATTGAGCGCACAGTGCTCGCGAAAATCGAGGGCGCCACCGCGCTGCGCCAACCAGCGCATGATGACCTTGTTGCGCGCCAAAACCTGCTGCCGGTAAATGCCAAGATTCTGTCGCTCTTTGTGCGGACCTTTGGTTATGACCAAGCCCCAGGTTATCAGCGGTGCCACGTCACCGGGCCAGCAATGCTGAACGGGTAAGCGTGCCAGGTCAACATCATTGCCGTCCCACACCACATCCTGACACGCGGCATTGCGCAGCTCCTTGGGTGCCATGTGCCACAACGTTTTCACCATGTTGCCCAGGCCCATCAAATCCTTGAACCCTTTGGGTGCCTCAGGTTCCTTGAGCATCGCCAGCACCTGGCCAAACTGGCGCAATTCACTGACGTCGCTCACGCCCATCCCCATGGCGACACGACGCGTTGTGCCAAACAAGTTTCCCAGCACAGGCACGCTGTGACCACTCGGGTTTTCAAACAACAGGGCGGGACCGCCAGCGCGCAGAGCGCGGTCGCACAAGGCAGTCATCTCCAAATACGGTGAGACTGTCGCGGTAACACGTTTGAGCTCACCCAAATGTTCCAGTTGAGCGATGAAGTCTCTCAAGTCACGGTAAGCCATGGTTTTTTTATTCGGCGCTGGGGTCGATCGGCGCAGCGGGCAGCAGACCCGTCCAGCGCGGCGCGTGCGGCTGCGGCAGTCCTAGTAAGTCGATCACCCGGCTCACTGTGTGGTCGATCATATCGGCAAGCGTCTGTGGTCGGTGATAAAAACTCGGCACCGGTGGAAAAATGATGCCACCCATTTCTGTCACGCTGGTCATATTGCGCAAATGGGCAAGATTCAACGGTGTTTCGCGCACCACCAAAATCAGACGACGGCGCTCCTTCAGCATGACGTCGGCGGCACGCGCAATCAGGTTATCGGACAACCCGTGCGCAACCGCCGCCAATGTCCGCATGGAGCAGGGCGCAACGACCATGCCGTCGCATTGAAATGAACCGCTGGCGATGACCGCGCCGATATCGTGCACCGGGTGCACCACATGCGCCAATGCTTCGATATCGCCACGGTTCATGCCCTGCTCTTGCTGCAAATTCAAAAGACCCGCTTCAGATACTGTCAAATGGGTTTGTACGTTGCCCAGATCGGCCAACATCTGCAACAGGCGAACACCATAAACAGCACCGCTAGCGCCGGAGATGGCGACGATGATCCGCTTGGGAAGAGAGGTCTGGACCAAGTGCACGAGGAGCGGTTCCGGCAGGTCTGGGCTGGCTAACTTAATGCTGTGCCAGTCTTGCCTTCATGCGCGCCAGCATCTGCGCTGGTTTGAGCAGCTCAAAACTGAGCACTGGTAGTTCAATCGCATCAATCGTATTCTTGACAAGCAAGCCAAGTTCTGTATCGCCCTCCATGGAGAGTCGGCGACTGAAAAACAGCGTGTCCGGGTCTTCCTGGCGACGCGCCAGCAGAACAAAGTCATAGGCGCTGGCGCTGATCGTCAGGTCCGCTGCATCCTTGTTTTGGCATGCGCAAAAGCGGTCATTCAACCACTCAAAGTCAAACGCCCACTGGGCGTCTGTCACACGCAGACGCATCTTTTTACCTAACAGCATTTGCTTAACATCAGGTGCCAAATTTCGCGCCAACGCCAGATTCAAACCTGTCACAAATAACAAGGAACCCGGATGGGCTGGCAAGTAAGACAAAAGATTTCCAACCGGTTTGGGCAGCAGAAAGGGGCTAACTTGCATATTGAAATCCTTCTCAATCAGTTGAGGGCAGCGCCTGGCGCTTCACGACGAAGATCTGTCCAGCGAAGTCTCAGGGCGGCACAGCTTGGTCCACCAGTTGCTCCAGCCCTGGTTTGCCATACCAATAGCCGTTACACGACTGGTCTGGCATCATACCCACCATTGCCTGCATAGCATCGGGCGCCGAGATTCTGTGCATCAATACACCATGGAATAGGTCAACTATTTCAGGGGTTTGCCGGGATTGTGGACTGATACGCACGGCATCAACACCTGCCTTACGCATATCGTCCATTTCAGGCAGGAGGTTGTACACCCGCGCCGATTGAGTTTGCGTGCCATTGAGGACCAAAAACCCCTCGTCTTCACGCGTTCGCATCAACAAACCATCGGCATGGCTCAGACAACTGAACTGACAGTCATCCTTGGGCAGATTACTGTGACGGGCGGTAAAGCAGCGCGCGGAAAACGCCAGCGGCATACGGCCATAGGCGAAGACTTCTGTTTCCAAACCGGGCGGACGATCCTGTTGCATCAGGGTCAGGTCATCGCGCCCCATCTCGATCGGCATAACCCAGCGTTTGGCCCCCAATCCCGCCATCCATTGCAGTGTCGGCGCGTTGTAAATATTGAGGTGGGGACCGGCCACAAATGGGACCCTGCCCTCCAGGCAATGAACAGCCCCCATGTCATTTGCCTCCACCGTAAACTCACCGTTGGCGCAAATCTTGTGCAACACTGTCACATCGGCGCCTGACTCAATCAGCACCTGGGTGGACAAAACCACTTCCTTGCCAGCCTCGCGCAAACGCGCCGCAATGCCGAGCCAGTCGGCCAGCCGCAATTCATGGCGACGCGAGCAGACCGTCTCGCCGAGATACACAATGTCCACCGGTGTTGCAGCGATGGTTTCATAGAAGCCCAATACAAGCTCACGCTGCCAGTAGTACAGCAACGGTCCCAATGCGAGCTTCATCTTCATTTCCACGGCCTATGGTAAGCACCCAGTGTGTGCTGTTGCCCTTCTGCAACTTTGTCCAGGTCGTTCATCCAGGCTGGTTTTGCTGAGTAACGGTGCGGGTTGTCACGGCAACTGTCAATCGCTTCGCGCCACACTTTGGTAACTTGCGCCACATAGGCCGGGCTGCGCTGACGACCTTCAATCTTGATGGCCCGCACACCCATCTTCATCAACTGAGGCAACAGTGCCAGCGTGTTGAGGCTGGTGGGTTCTTCGATGGCGTAGTAATTTTTTTCGTCACCGACATCAAAACGACCCTTGCACAGAGTTGGATAGCCGGCGTTTTCGCCGTCGCTGTAGCGATCGATTAGCACACCATTAAGACGTGATTCGCGCCCCTGTGGCGTTTCCTGCCAGCGAACCGCTTTGGGCGGCGAACAAACCCCATTCGTGTTGGGCGCTTCGCCTGTCACATAGCTCGAGAGCGCACATCGCCCTTCCACCATCACACATAAACTGCCAAAACCAAAAACCTCAATTTCAACTGAAGTCTTTTCCAGCACCTGCTCCACCTGGGTCAGCGACAGCACGCGTGGCAGCACGGCGCGGGCAATGCCAAAGTGTTGATAGTAAAAATTGAGCGCCTCGTAGTTGGTAGCAGACCCCTGAACCGACAAGTGAAGTCGCAAATCCGGATAGTGCTTTACCGCGTACAGCATCAATCCCGGGTCCGCCAAAATCACTGCATCCACCCCGCTCTGCGCAGCCCGGTCAACGGCGCTACGCCAGACCTCGGGGCTGGCTGCCTGGGGGTAGGTATTGAGCGCCACAAAAACTTTGCGTCCCCGGTCATGTGCGTAGCGAATACCGGTGTTGATAGCTGCCTCGTCAAAATTGAGTCCGGCAAAATTGCGTGCGTTGGTGGCATCGCGAAAACCCAGATAAACGCAGTCAGCACCATGGTCAACAGCCGCTTTCAGCGCCGGCAGGCTTCCAGCCGGGCAGACCAACTCCAACGACCCTGTAGCTGGTGCCCTCAACCCAGGCGCAAGGGAACCGTCAACGATGGGATTCATGGGAGGATCGGAGTGGGTCAATTTTGGTCCCTATACCGTGGCCTGCTCGCCAAGCTGGCAAAGCTTCAGCGTATGAAGTTATCAGACCTCATCCCCAAGTTCTATGACATAAGTCAACTTGATTCGAGTTAACCAGGCAAGGCCGGGCCCGGCGAATCAGCATGCATCGGCCACAACCAGCAGCGCAAATGCAGAAATCAAAATGCAGCGAAAATTCAGTTCATTCCTCACACTGCATCACTGACTCCCCATGAATCGACATCTTTGGCTGCTGGCCATTTGCCAGGGACTTTTCCTGACCAACAACGTCACCTTTATCGCAATCAACGGCTTGGTCGGCTTAAGTCTGGCGCCACTGGGCTGGATGGCTACCCTGCCCGTCATGGGATATGTGGTTGGCGGTGCGCTGTCCACTGGACTGGTAGCCAAAACACAGCAAAGTCTTGGACGCAAGAGGTCTTTTCAGCTGGGTCTATTGGTGGCGCTGATATCAGCTTTGTTGTGCGCCTATGCAGTGTTTGACAAAAATTTCTGGCTGCTATGCACGGCAACGCTATTGGCCGGTTACTACAACGCCAATGCAGGCCTGTACCGCTTTGCCGCGGCCGAACTTGCCATGCCTGTGTGGCGCGAGAAAGCCGTGTCACTGGTAACCGCCGGCGGCTTGCTTGGGGCGGTTCTCGGTCCCAACCTGGCACAACAAACCCGTACCCTGTTGAGCGTACCTTTTGCCGGCGCCTACATTGCCTTGAGCCTGATTGCGCTGCTGTCAATGATCGCACTCGCTTTCATTGATTTCCCGCCGCCGGCGACAAGAATAACTGCGTCTGGTGGCCGACGCTTAACCGAGATCATGCGGCAACCCACCTTCATTGTTGCGGCAGTCACTGGCGCCTTGGGCTACGGCGTGATGAATCTACTTATGGCGGCTACGCCACTGGCCATGCAGCAGTGCAGTCTACCGTTTTCCGACGTCGCACTGGTGTTGGAATGGCATGTGATTGGCATGTTCGCACCTGGCTTTTTTACCGGTCATTTAATCAAACGCTTTGGCGCGCTGCCCATCATGGGAATCGGCGTCGCACTCAACGCCCTGTGCATAGCAGTTGCACTTTCAGGTGTTGATCTTCACCAGTTCCTGATCGCACTTTTTTTATTGGGTGTGGGCTGGAATTTTCTGTTCACCGGCAGCACGACCCTGTCCCTGCAAACTTACACGCCGGAGGAAAAAGACCGGGCACAGGGCGCGTTGAACTTCTTTATTTTCGCCACTCTGGCTTTGAGTTCATTCTCCTCCGGCGTACTGGTCACCACCAGTGGCTGGACGCTGTTGAATTACGGCTCGCTGGTGCCGGTGTTTTTGACGGCTGCGTCGCTCTGGTGGCTCAGGTTACAACGCAGCCGTGCTCTGGCGACCTAAAACCGCGAGTCCAACCACTTCTTGAGTGCCGCAAAAACGGGCTCAGACTTAAGTTCATTAAATATCTCATGGTAAAGGCGCTCAAAACAGCGTGCCGTAAGAACCTGCTTTGGGGCCGCCTCCGCAAAGACACGACTGCCGGCTGGGTTGACCAATTTATCGGCGCCAGCGAACAACAGCAAAGTTGGCACCTTCCAGACTGCGGCAAGCGCCACCGTGGCCGGCCCGCCTTTGGCAATGAAGCCGGCGAGCCGAATTGAAATTCGGTCATGTACCAATTTGTCAGCTCGGTAAGCACTTACCGTAGCCGGATCATGTGAAATAAGGGAAACGTCCAGCCCATTGCCGATCCGCAAATTCGGGGCAAATCTCGGCAGCACCGCCAGCAACAATTTCTGGATGGAATTTAGTCCAGCGTCCAGCGCAGGAGACGACATTACCAGCCCATCCACCGGACGAATTGACAGTGACACAAAGCGCGCAGCCACCAATCCGCCCATACTGTGTCCCAGTAAAATGAGTGGCGTTTTCTTGCCCATGCGGGCGCGAGTGGCATCGACAATGTCGGTCAAATCGTCCAGCAAGCGGGTCTCAGTGGGCAAACCACCGCGTCGTCCGCCTGACTCGCCGTGTCCATACTGGTCATAGCCACGCACTGAAAATCCCCATTCATTTAGCCGACTGGCCACATGTTCGTAACGGCCAGCGTGTTCGCCCAAGCCGTGCACTAAAAGGACCACTCCCCGCAAAACTTTTCCCGGCTCCAGCGGCCAATCCTGGATAGCAAGGTTTTCGCCATCAATGGCGACAAACGTTGAGAGCGTGCTGTCACTATTCATCGCGGCATTTGAACGATGACCTGGGCCACAGCTGCGGTCAATTTCTTGGCAAAAGGGACGTGCAAAAACTCGTTGGGACCATGCGCATTGCTCTTCGGTCCCAACACGCCGCACACCATCATTTGCGCCATTGGAAAACCAGTCGACAGCATGTTCATGAGCGGAATGGTGCCACCTTGGCCGATGTAACCGCAGGGCGCGCCAAAATAGGCTTGGGACGCCGCGTTCAATGCGTGCTCGAACCACGGCGCGGTGCCCGGCGCGTTCCAGCCGGTGGCAGAACCCGAACTCTCGAACGTGACGCGCGCCTGGTCCGGTGCGTTGTCTTCGAGCAGGGTTTTAAGCAGTTGCGTTGCAGTGCCTGCGTCAATAAGCGGCGGCAGACGCAGACTGAGTTTGAACGCGGTATAGGGTCGAAGCACATTACCCGCATTTTTAAAGTCGGGCAAACCCTCGGCCCCGGTCACGCTGAGTGTCGGCGCCCAGGTGCGATTGAGCAAGGCCTGCATTGGGTCGGTGGTGGTGGGTAGGGCAAAGGTGTTTGCGCCAGCACAGTCGTAATGGGCCCAAGGGAAACGCTTGAACACTTCATCACCCAAAATCGCCGCTGTCGCTTTGGTCTGCGCCAGGCGATCTGCCGGCACTTCACAATGGAATGCGTTTGGAAGTAGGCGCCCGGTGGCACTGTCTTCAAGTCGGTCCAGCACCTGACGCATGATGCGAAAGCTTGACGGTACCAAACCACTGGCATCGCCCGAATGCACGCCCTCGGTCAGAATTTCCACTTTCAATACGCCGCTGGCCATGCCACGCAGGCTGCTGGTCAACCACAGTTGATCATAGTTGCCAGCACCTGAATCCAGGCAAATCACCAGCGCCACGTCACCCAGACGGGTGCGCAGGGCATCTATATAGGGCAATAAATCATAGGAACCACTTTCTTCGCAAGTTTCAATCAAGCCTACGATTCGTGGATGAGGCAAGTTCTGGCTCTTGATCGCCTGAATGGCGGCAATGCTGGCATAAACAGCGTAGCCGTCATCTGCGCCGCCGCGGCCATACAGCTTGCCATTTTCGTATTTGGGCGTCCACGCGCCGAGATCATGCCGCCAGCCGGTAAATTCCGGTTGTTTATCCAAGTGACCATACATCAGCACACTGTTTGTGGAAGTCGCCTGCTTTGCATCGACGCCAACCGCCCCCGTCGAAGGCAAAACTTCAAAAAACAATACTGGCGTTCGCCCCTCAAGCCGAATGATCTCGAGCGTCAGACCTTGAACTTTCTGTGCTTCAACCCACGCGGCTGCATTGCTTACAACCGCGTCAATAAAACCGTTTTGTGCCCAATCGGAATCGAACATGGGCGACTTGGCGGGAATGGCTATGTAGTCACTGAGTTGGCCGACGATACCGTCATCCCAGGCTCGGCTTACCTGACCTAGTGCTTGCGCCGCATTTAGCGCCGACTCGGGGACTCTGGCATTCATGTGTGACTCCTTGAGCGGTCTATCAAAACAACAGTTCATCATGCCACGCCCGGGCAGAGCGCCAAAGCCAGGATCTAAGCCAACTCGTCCAACAGGCTTAATTGCTAAGGATTTTCAGCTCACTTGCGCCTGGCGCGTTACCCATGCACCCTGTAACTTCAGACTGTAAGCAGGCACAACCTCAATAACTTTGTACAACAGGTTCTGTCGGTTCGCTCTGAGGATGACACCTTGCCTAATTACTGACCTATGCCGACAAGCAAGTCTGCTTCAGAGCCCGTTCAGTCGCCATACCAAACCAACCAATGCGCAGGCAATAATTACTGAAATCACCCCCTGCTTGTAGCGCAAAAGCGCGAGTGTGGCTAAAGCCGTCAGGACAACTGAAGCGAAATCAATCTGTGACAACGATCTGTCCCCACCTCCCGACCGGTAGGTGATGTGCATTATGAAAAACAAAGCGAGGCTGGCGATTACGCCGACCACAGCCGCGGTAATTGCGGTCAGCGGTGCGGTGAACTGCAGTCTGCCGTGAGTGGACTCCACCAACGGGCCGCCCGCCAGGATGAAAACGAATGAGGGCAAAAAAGTGAACCACGTCACCACCGTGGCGGCCACTGTGGCACCCAGAAACAGTGCGTCCGGCCCCAACGCCTGCTTGCTCCAACCACCAACAAACCCAACATAGGCCACGACCATGATGAGCGGACCTGGGGTCGTCTCTCCAAGGGCCAGCCCGTCCATCATCTGTGGCGCTGTGAGCCAGGCAAATTGTTCCACCGCACCCTGGTACACGTAGGGCAGCACGGCGTAGGCGCCGCCAAACGTCAGCAATGCCGCCTTGGTAAAGAACCAGCCCATTTGCGTGAGTGCGCCGCTCCAACCCTGCCAGACCAGAAGCCCACCCATGGGCAACAACCAAAGCAGTGCGCCCACCGCCAACACGGCGGCCAAGCGCGACTTTTTGAAACGGGCGTGTGGCGGTGTCGGCGTATCGTCGTCAATGAGGGTCGGCCTGTGTGTCACGTCATCTGCGCTGGAGGAGCCATGCCGGCCATCGGTCGTAAATTGCTTGGGCGCAAACCTCTGTCCAAGCCAGCCCGTGAGCGCCGCAGCCAGAACCACCCATGGAAAGGGGATGTTCAGCAGTGCAATTGCTATAAAACTAATTGTGGCGACCGCCCACAACACAGGGGCTACCGATGGTTTCTTCAATGCTTTTGAACCAATGCGGTGCACCGCCTGCACCACGATCGCCGCCACAGCCGGTTTGATGCCATACAGCAGCCCCGCCACCCAGGGCAAGTTGCCAAAGGTTACGTAGACCCAGCTCAAGCCAATCAACATAAAAAGCGAGGGCAGCACAAACAACACTCCCGCCGCCACGCCGCCCCAGGTGCGATGCATCAACCAGCCAATGTAGGTGGCAAGTTGCTGCGCCTCCGGGCCAGGCAGCAGCATGCAATAGTTCAGGGCGTGCAGGAAGCGCTTCTCGGAAATCCAGCGCTTTTCCTCCACCAGCTCGCGGTGCATGATCGCAATCTGCCCAGCTGGTCCACCGAGGCTGATGAAACCGAGTTTGAGCCAAAACTTCAGGGCCGCAAAAAAAGACACGGCAGATACCGCCTGATGCTTTGCGACGACGCTGGCAGACGCTGTTTTAGCAGGAAGGTGGGTGCTCATGCCGGTTTCCAATTGTGTTTTTCATCGGTTCCTGTAACCGTGTCACGACACCAGGCGTACAAGGCGTCATAGACAGGCATCATGGTCTCCAGCATCGTGTGATCATCCTTCAGGCGGTGCGACATGCCCAGCGAGACGGCCAACAAGCCCGCGGCCTGAGGCGCGAGATCAGGCCGGTCGGTGTCTGCCCCCCGCACGATGACGGCCAGTTTGGCCAGTGCAGTGTCGGTGCCCAAACGGTAAATTTTGATGAACGCATCAAAACTGCACAGTGCGCCGTCGTGAGTGAAGCGGGTGTCTGCAATGTCAGCGTTCACGTCATACGGCGTGGCGGTTTCGGTCTGTGCCAGGGTCCGTACTTGCGCCGGCGGCACGTAGAAAAACTGCGCCTGTGCGTCGACAAAACGGCGCACCAGCCACGGGCAGGCAATGCGGTCAATTTTGGGACGTTCGCGGGTCACCCAGCGTGTGCTGCCGCCAGCGGGTTTGGCATCCAGGGGCAAGTTCTGCGCACGCCATTGCTCAATCCCGCCTTGCAGGAACAAAGCGTTGATGCCGAGCTGGCGCAGCGCCGTCGCCGTGTTCTGGCTCACCTCTTGTCCATGGACGCAAAAAACCAGTACGAATGTTGCGTCTGGTAGTGTGCGGGCCCAGCTGTCAAGCAGCAAAGGGTCACGCCGCAAGGCTCCCGGCAGCGTGTATTCGGAGGCAATGAACGATTCCCTTTTTCTCACATCGATGAGCAGTGGTGCATCGTGTGAATGCAATTGCTGCGCCAACGCGTGGGGGGTGCTGAAAAAAGAAGACGAAAGTAGATTCGATTTTGCGGTGTCCATAAGTCATCCATTCTTGGTCACAGCATTTGGACGGGACACCGTCTTGAGACCCTCGCGGGTATGAGACCGGGGAGCTGGTACCCCGGCCTTCGAAATCTAGCACAGTCAGGATAACTTTGCTCGCCAGCAAAATAACGTTTGGAGTGTCGCCTACCGTGACAAGACGTACACAGATGTGCCAGCCATCAAATTGGGCGCAAAGCGCACCGTCCGTTCGTCCTGGATGCCAAAGCTGTCCAACACCTTCAGGCCGCTACCCAGAGCCAGTAGCGCGAGGTCGGCGTGCGTTCCAACCCGGATATTGGGCGTGTCGTACCACTGGTAGGGCAGACGCCTGGTGACTGGCATGCGCCCGCGCAGTACGCTCAAGCGGTTTGGCCAATGCGCAAAGTTGGGAAAAGCGACGATGCCGATGCGGCCAACACGCACTGTTTCACGCAGCATCACCTCGGCGTTGCGCAGATGCTGGAGAGTGTCGATTTGCAACACCACGTCGAACGAAGCATCGTCAAACAGTGACAAGCCTTCATCCAGATTGAGTTGGATGACATTGACACCGCGCTTGACGCATGCCAGCATGTTGGCATCATCAATTTCAATACCATAGCCGTTACAGCCACGCTCTTTTTTCAGATACGCCAACATGGCGCCGTCGCCGCAGCCCAGGTCAAGCACACGTGAGCCTTCAGGCACCCGCTGGGCAATGGCATTCATGGTTGCAAGATCGCTCATAGTCTTGCCCCCACGCTTGTGGCTACGCCGTTCTCCGAGAGCGCTTCGCGTACTGCGCTGTCCCTCAAGGGAGCTGTGTCTTGCTGGGAGCGGTCCGGCGCTGTGGCTGCCACTTCCTTGGCGACGTTCTCAAAATAAGATCTGATGACAGCCATGTAACGCGCGTCATCCAACAAAAAGGCATCATGTCCGTGCGGCGCGTCAATTTCGGCGTAGCTTACGTCCCGCCGGTTGTCGAGTAGCGCCTTAACGATTTCGCGGCTGCGTTTGGGAGCAAACCGCCAGTCGGTGGTAAAACTAGCGAGCAAGAATTTGCAGGTCGCGCGCGCCAGCGCATGGCTCAAGTCACCACCGTAGGTGCGGGCCGGATCAAAGTAGTCGAGCGCTCTTGTGATCAGCAGGTAAGTGTTGGCATCAAAGTACTCGGCAAATTTGTCGCCCTGATGTCTCAGGTAGCTTTCGATCTGAAATTCGACCTCTTGCGTGCTAAAAAGGTAGTTACCCAGATCATCGCCGTCAGTCAAAACACGCAATTGGCGCCCAAACTTCTCGTTCATGACATCGTCACTGAGATAAGTGATGTGGCCAATCATGCGAGCGATGCGCAAACCGCGTTTTGGGATAACGCCGTGTTCGTAAAAATGTCCGCCATGAAAATCCGGATCAGTCACGATGGCGCGGCGCGCCACTTCATTAAAGGCAATGTTCTCCGCCGTCAAGTTGGGAGCACTGGCCACCACCACGGCGTGGCGCACTCGATCCGGATACTGCAACGCCCATGACAAAGCCTGCATTCCGCCCAAAGAACCGCCCATCACTGCAGCCAGCGTCTGGATACCCAAGGCATCCAGCAAACGGGCCTGCGCGGTAACCCAGTCCTCAACCGTGACTACAGGAAAATCGGCGCCGTAAATCCGACCGGTATCGGGGTTCACATGCATAGGCCCGGTGGAGCCGAAGCAGGAACCGAGATTGTTAACGCCGATAACGAAGAACTTGTTCGTGTCCAGTGGCTTGCCTGGGCCAATCATGTTGTCCCACCAGCCCTCGGACTTGTCTTGTCCCGCATAGATGCCCGCAACATGGTGTGAGGCATTCAAAGCATGGCAAATCAACGCGACGTTGGATTTGTCGGCATTGAGCGTGCCATACGTTTCAAAACTCAGCGAGTAGTCGCGAATAGTCGCACCGCTTTGCAAAGGCAAAGGGTCGGCAAATAACATGGACTTTGGCGTGGCAATCATCTTAATCGGTGCGGGGGCAGCGCCTGCTTGGCTGTGACTTGTCTCAAAATGTCTAAAAAAAACCCGGCTACTCGAAATGAGGGGCCGGGTTACCTGATGCAGTGGCCGTGTTTAGCTGAACTTCGAAGCTCTGCGGCTTCGGCGCCCGCAATCCTGGATCAAATCGGCGCAACGGTTAAGTATAGATCGAAGTCCAGATGCCTACTTTGATGAAGGTTTGCACTACGGTCAGTCCACCGGCCAGACACCTGATTTCGAGCTTGAACCTCATAGATTCAACTTACTGACCGCGGGCGTAATCTGCACGGTTTTGCGCGCTTCCAATCTCTCTTTGGCTCGATTTTTGCTTCACTTTGGTGCGTTTCTGGTTTTTTCACAGTTTACGCACCAATTAAACCAATTTCACCCCAAAGGTCCGCATGGAAGCACTAAAGCAGGGCACAGACACCCTATTCATTCTTCTCGGCGCTGTCATGGTGCTGGCCATGCACGCAGGTTTCGCTTTTTTGGAGCTCGGCACCGTGCGCCGCAAAAATCAGGTGAATGCGCTGGTCAAGATTCTGGTGGACTTTTCCGTGTCAACGGTTGTTTATTTTTCAATCGGATACGCCGTAGCCTACAGCACCAGCTTCTTCGTAGGCGCCGAGCAGTTAGCTGCCAAAAACGGCTATGAGCTTGTCAAGTTTTTCTTTTTGCTGACGTTTGCAGCAGCTATTCCAGCGATTATCTCTGGCGGCATTGCCGAGAGAGCCAAATTCTGGCCGCAATTGCTGGCCACAGCGGCAATCGTGGGTTTCATTTATCCGTTCTTCGAAGGCATCGTTTGGAACCAGCACTTCGGTGTGCAGGCATGGATCAAAGAAATCACCGGTGAAGAGTTCCATGATTTTGCCGGTAGCGTGGTGGTCCACGCCTTGGGCGGCTGGATTGCCCTGCCTGCTGTGGTCCTTTTAGGGGCCCGCAGTAACCGCTATCGCAAAGATGGGGCCATCTCTGCGCATCCTCCATCCAGTATTCCATTTCTGGCTCTGGGGGCATGGGTACTTACCGTGGGCTGGTTTGGCTTCAATGTGATGAGCGCACAAACATTGAACAAAATCTCGGGCTTGGTAGCGGTAAACTCTTTGATGGCTATGGCCGGAGGCACATTGATGGCATTGCTGGTCGGTAAGAACGACCCCGGCTTTGTCCACAACGGCCCGCTAGCCGGGCTTGTAGCCATATGCGCGGGTTCCGATGTTATGCACCCTTTGGGTGCGCTGGTGGTGGGTTGCGTCGCTGGCGCCATCTTTGTCGTCATGTTTACGCTGACACAAAACAAATGGAAGATTGATGACGTGTTAGGCGTGTGGCCGTTGCACGGATTATGCGGAACCTGGGGAGGCATCGCAGCAGGCATTTTTGGCGCGAAGGCGATGGGCGGATTAGGAGGTGTGAACCTTGGCGGTCAACTCATCGGGACGGCTTTGGGTGTCATCTGGGCCGTCGTTGGAGGCTTGGCAGTTTACGGTGTACTCAAGGCCGGCATGGGGTTGCGCTTGAGTCAGGAAGAAGAATTCGATGGCGCCGACCTGTCTATTCACAAGATTAGCGCCTCTCCAGAACGAGAAGCGAACTGGTAGTAGTCTTCCCGCAAATCTGTTGCCGTTTGTCGTCGGTGAAGCTTGTCGGAACTGACCTTGGGCAATACCAAGAACCGGTGTTGAACCTGTGGCGCCATGAAGACGCAACTATTTGCTAAAGGGTCTGGCAACAGTGTACGCTTGCCCAAGAAATTTGTGAAAAAATAAAACTTGACGCATAATGCAGCCGTATTGCCGAAAATCGGTTGTACAAGTTTGCGGTGTTTGTCAGTTTCGCGTCTGCTTTAAGTCTACATTGGTTTGTTGATTGCGGGTTAATAGCGGTTTTGGACTCCATCGCGTTTTGAGTCATTTTGAGGAGTCCTTTCATGGGCAACAAACTTTACGTGGGCAACCTGCCCTACACTTTCCGTGACGAAGACCTGCAGCAAGCATTTGCCGCACACGGTACCGTTACCAGCGCCAAAGTCATGATGGAGCGTGACACTGGCCGCTCCAAAGGCTTCGGCTTTGTCGAAATGGGCAGCGACGCTGAGGCACAAGCTGCAATCAGCGGTATGAACGGGCAACAATATGGTGGCCGTGGCCTCGTGGTAAACGAGGCCCGTCCGATGGAAGCTCGTCCTCCCCGCACTGGTGGTGGTGGCTTCGGTGGTGGCGCTGGCGGTGGTGGTGGTTACGGCGGTGGCGCTGGTGGCGGCCGTAGCGGTGGTGGCGGTGGTTACGGCGGTGGCGCCGGCGGTGGTCGCAGTGGCGGCGGCGGCGGTTATGGCGGTGGTCGCAGCAGCTACTAAGCACTCGACTAGCTATACACCAACCAAAAATAAAAGGGGCTCCTGTGGCCCTTTTTTCATTTCGTCAGCAAATTCCACGAGAGTGCAGCAATTCATTGCTGAGGGCCACGTGGTTTTCGGGCTCACCCGGCAAGGGCTTTATCAATTGGACAATTGGGCGGCCTTAACACTTTGGCCACCGCATATCCTGCTTGGTGGAAACACCAAACCAAAGGCTGGCAGAGCCCGCGCGATGCGGCGGTGATAAACGCTAATCGTTCGGCATGTTGAGAATTAGCTGACTATTTGGAGGTGGAGGCGTCAGGAACCAACCTGCCTTTGACACGGCCTTTGAGTTGCAAAATGCGGTCAACGTTGTTGAAATCCAATTTGTCAGCAGTGAATCGATCCTCGCCGCGCATCAGTTCCACCGGTTTATCCGACTCGAGGCGCTCTGCTTCAACAGAAACACGCAAAAACTCGCTGCGAAATTCCATCCGTTTGAGGGACTGTCCAGCACTATTGACTCCAGACTCGCGCACCACCCGAGCATTGCCAATCAATTGCACTTCGGAGGCATCTCCGTTGACCAGCGCACGACTCGCAGTTGCAGTCGTCAAACGTCCGTCGACGTTAAACGACCGAATGCGAACAAAATCGACATCAAGTGTGTCCGTGTCCGGAAAATGGTGGGCATTCGCTCCAAACACTTCACTTTTGAGTCGTCCCGATTCGTCAAAAGTTCTCACTGAAAATTTGCGCATGAAATAGTCAGCCTCGTGCTTTGCTGGCTGCTCTTGAGCAGCGGGCAGAAAAAGTGGAGTGCTGCGCACCAACCAATAGGTTCCAAGCGCCAGCACGCCCATGAGAATGACAGGAAGATAGAGCGACAGTCGCTCCCACAAGGCGCGTAACAACTTGATCACTACATGCTGTCCGCAAGAAATCCGGCATATCTGCCACTGGCAATCAGCAATAGGTCACACAACTCCCTGACGGCGCCTTCGCCACCCCGAGCGCTGGTGATGTAGTGCGAGATTGATTTAACCTCGCTATGCGCATTTTTCGGAGCACAAGCAAATGCACTTTGCCGCATAACAGCAAGATCTGCCCAGTCGTCTCCCATCGCCGCCGCCTGATCCCAGCCAAACCCCAAAACCTGAAGAGTTTGTTCGGCAGCGGGACGTTTGTCTTCGGTTCCGTAATGCACATGCTGAATGCCCAAAGCTGCAAGCCGCAAACGCAGTGGTTTTGAATCGCGCCCAGTAATGACCGCCGGCGTAATGTTGGCACGCATTAGCAGTTTGAGGCCGTGACCGTCCAGCGTATGAAACCGTTTGATGGTTTCCCCCGATGCCGTGAAGTACAGCCCACCGTCGGTCAGGACACCATCGACATCAAAGAAAACCACCCGGATGTCCTGTGCCAAGAGCAACAATTCCGGTGGAAAATTGACGCTTGGAGTCATCAAATGACCTTCGCACGCATCAGGTCATTGCTGTTGACAGCACCGCACAATCGACCCGCCTTATCCAGCACCAGCACGCTGGTGATGCAGTGCTGCTCCATCAATTCGGCAGCTTCCACGGCCAGTGCGTCGCTGGCAATGGTGCGAGGATTGGCGTGCATGACCTGCTGCGCCGTGCTGCTACGCAAGTCAATCCCTTTCTCAACCAGGCGGCGTAAGTCGCCATCGGTAAAAATCCCGAGCACTGCCGAATTTTCATCCGCAATGGCCGTAGCGCCCAAGCCCTTCACGCTCATCTCCCGCATCAACTCGGTGAAACTGGCCCGTGGTCCGACCTTGGGCACGTTATCGCCGCTTCGCATAACGTCACTGACATGGGTTAGCAGCTTGCGCCCAAGTGCGCCACCAGGGTGGGATCGTGCAAAATCTTCAGCCTTGAAACCACGCGCATCAAGCAGGGCTACGGCCAACGCGTCGCCCAGTGCCAGTTGCGCCGTTGTACTTGCGGTAGGAGCCAGATTCAGGGGGCAGGCTTCTTTCTCAACCCCGCAGTCAAGAAATACGTCCGCATGGCGGGACAAGGTCGATTCCGCCCTGCCAGTCATGGCAATCAGGGGTGTGCCCATCCGCTTGAGCACCGGCAGGATGGCAGTCAACTCTTCTGATTCACCGCTGTTCGAGATGGCTAGCACAAGATCGACAGGCGTGATCATGCCGAGGTCACCATGACTGGCCTCGGCCGGGTGCACAAACATGGCTGGAGTGCCGGTTGAGGCCAGGGTGGCCGCGATCTTGCGCCCGATATGGCCGCTCTTTCCCATCCCCATCACTACCACGCGACCAGTCACATCCAGCATCATCTCCACTGCTCGGGCAAACGACTGCCCCAGGTGTTGCTTTAAACCCAAAACTGCCGCAGCCTCGATATCCAGGGTGTCCCGTGCCAGGCGTATTGCCTGCTCCGCCTGAGAGATTCGAGCGGCATTGTCGTTGCTTGTCATGGCGCCATTTTATAGATGAAGGCGCGACTTGCTAGTATCCGGGAATGAGCCCGCTTGAACTCACATTGCTGTACCTACTGGCCGCTGTGCTGGGTGTGGTCGCCTGTCGTTTCTTGAAGCTGCCCCCGATGCTGGGATATTTGTCAGTGGGGGTAGTGATCGGCCCCAATGCGCTGGCGCTGGCGAAGAACGCCGATGGTGTGCGCCACTTGGGCGAGTTTGGTGTGGTCTTCTTGATGTTTGTCATCGGGCTTGAGTTCAACTTGACCAAACTACGCGCCATGCGCAACCATGTGTTCGGATTGGGGTTTTTCCAGGTTCTGCTCACGATGCTCGGGGCCACGGCAGCCGCCATGGGGTTGGCACTTATTGCACCAAAGTTGTGGGGTATGGGATGGCAAACGGCACTCGCGTTGTCGGGTGCGCTCGCCATGAGCAGTACGGCGATTGTGGTCAAACTGATGACTGAGCGGCTGGAAATGGAGTCGGAACACGGCAAACGGGTCATGGGGATATTGTTGTTTCAGGATCTGGCTGTGGTCCCACTGTTGGTACTGATCCCAGCGCTCGGGGCTAGCGCCGAGCGGATGTTCGAAACGATGGTGCTGGCGGCACTCAAAGCAACGGTATTAATAGCTTTGCTGCTGGTCGGTGGGCCAACTGTGATCCGATGGTGGCTGACCCTGGTGGCACGGCGAAAAAGCGAAGAGTTGTTTGTGCTCAATCTTCTGCTCATCACATTGGGTCTGGCCTGGTTGACCGAGCTGGCAGGCTTAAGCTTGGCGCTGGGGGCATTTATCGCAGGCATGCTGATCTCGGAGACGCAATACAAGCAACAGGTAGAGACTGATATCCGGCCGTTTCACGATGTTTTGCTGGGCCTGTTTTTCATCAGCATCGGGATGATGTTGGACTGGCGCCTGGTGCTGGAGAGATGGCCCCTGGTGCTTTTGCTGATCACTTTGCCAGTATTGTTCAAGGCCGTACTGGTGGCGGCGTTGGCACGCGGATTGGGCGCCACTTCAGGCGTTTCTCTGCGCACCGGACTCTATCTCGCACAGGCGGGCGAGTTCGGATTTGTCCTGTTGACACTGGCCCAAACCAACGCGCTAGTGCCTCCGACCCTGCTAAACCCAATACTGGCCAGCATGGTGCTGTCGATGCTGGCCACACCATTCGTCATTTTGTACAGCAACCGAATTGTGATGAAGTTGGTGAGCAGTGAATGGCTGCAACAGTCCCTGCAAATGACAAGCATTGCCCGCAAGTCAATCAACGTGAACAAGCATGTGATTATTTGCGGGTATGGCCGCTGCGGACAGAACCTGGCTCGCATGCTAGAACTAGAAGGTATTCCCTACATCGCGCTTGATCTTGACCCGGACCGAGTGCGCCAGGCCGCCGCCGCCGGTGACTCCGTTGTTTTCGGAGATGCCGCTCGCCTTCAAGCTCTGATCGCAGCAGGTCTGGCCCGCGCCAGTGCCGTGGTCATCACCTATCTTGAAGTCCCCGGTGCCATGAAGGTGCTGGCGCATACGCGGGCCCATGCACCGCAGGTGCCTGTCATTGTGCGAACCCAGGATGATCATGATCTGGAAGCACTCCAGCATGCCGGCGCCACAGAAGTAGTGCCGGAGGCGATTGAAGGCTCATTGATGCTGGCCAGTCATGCGCTGGCATTGGTGGGTGTACCCATGCGACGCGTGATTCGCATGGTGCAGGATCAACGCGATGCACGCTACAACCTGCTTCGTGGCTACTTCCATGGGGCCGATGACGACTCACTGGACGAACTCCATCAGGAGCGGCTGTCGTCACTGACGTTGCCGCGGGGCGCCAAGTCTATCGGCAAGCCTCTGAGCCACCTTTGCGTTCACGGACTGGACGTTCGTATCGTCAGCCTGCGGCGCCATGGCGGCAAGGTCATGTCGATTGCAACAGACCCGCTGATTGAGGATGGCGATACGCTGGTGCTGTCAGGCAAGTCCGAAACATTGGCCTCGGCCGAGCAGAAATTGCTTAGAGGCTGACTAGTCAACCCTGGCAAGAAAGCGGGCACGATGCACAATACAGACTCCAACCCCAACATCCCGCGCAATGCAAAACCTCAGTGTCAACCAGTACCTCAGAGATCACATACGTACCGTGCCTGACTGGCCTGCTCCGGGTGTGCAGTTTCGCGACATCACACCGCTGCTGCAGGAAGCCAGGGTATTTCGAGTACTGATAGACGCTTTCGTCCATCGCTACATGGATCCTGCCATGCGTCCCGATGTTGTGGCCGGGCTTGATGCCCGTGGCTTCATTTTGGGCGCTGTGGTTGCCTACGAACTGAACGTCGGTTTCGTTCCCATCCGCAAGAAAGGCAAGCTGCCGTTCACCACAGTAGAAGAGACCTACGAGCTGGAATACGGCAGCGCCACCGTGGAGTTGCACACTGATGCCGTCAAGCCCGGTGACCGCGTGTTGCTGATCGACGACCTAATCGCCACCGGCGGCACCATGATGGCCGGCATGAAGTTGCTCGAAAAACTGGGGGCTCAAGTGATCGAAGGGGCCGCCATTGTCGATCTGCCGGAGCTTGGCGGCTCGGCCAAACTCAAGTCCTCTGGTCTGCCGCTTTTCACGTTGATCGATTTCGCCGGACACTGAGGCGCAGCGGAACAGCTCATTTCCCGATACAGAATTTCGAGAAAATTACACCCAGCAGATCATCGGACGTAAATTCGCCGGTTATTTCACTCAAAGCGTTTTGTGCCAAACGAAGTTCTTCCGCCAGCAGGTCCAACGCCCGTGCGTTGGCCGCCAAATGGACTTTGGCTTGCATCAAATGTATGTCCGCCCGGCGCAAGGCTTGTAGGTGCCGCTCGCGGGAAATGTAGACACCTTCCGGTGCAGACTGCCAACCCGCTAACTCAAGCAAGTTGTGGCGCAGAGTATCCAGACCAGCCCCGGTTTTGGCCGACAAAATCAGACCCCGGTCACGGCTGGTGGGTTCCACTGCATCGGCCTTGTTCCAGATGTCAATGATGGGTACTTTTGATGGTAGTTTTTGGGCTAGTAATCTGGCAATCACTGCGTCATCCAACTTGTAATTTGTCGCCTCGCAACGGGTCAGATCATGCAAAAACAAAACAACATCAGCGGTCGCGATGGCATCCCAGGCGCGTGCGATACCAAGTTTTTCCACCTCATCAGCGCTTTCGCGCAGGCCTGCAGTGTCAATCACATGTACCGGTACGCCCTCGATTTGAATGGTTTGCCGCACCCTGTCACGGGTAGTACCGGCAATCGAAGTGACAATCGCCAGTTCAGCGCCTGCCAAGGCGTTTAGCAGGGATGACTTACCGGCGTTGGGCTGGCCCGCAATCACCACCGAGATACCGTCGCGCAACAGGGCGCCCTGGTGGGCCTGTTGCAACACGGTTTTCAAGATCTGCTGCAACTCCAATAGCTGGCCGTACGCGTCTGCCTGGCGCAGGAAATCAATTTCCTCTTCTGGAAAGTCCAGCGTCGCTTCAACCAACATACGCAACTGAATCAGCGTGTCACGCAGGTCGTGGATTTTTTTCGAGAATGCACCCGATAGGGAGAGACTGGCGCTGCGGGCGGCGAGCTCGGTGCTGGCATCAATCAGATCGGCAATTGCTTCTGCCTGCGCCAGATCAATCTTGTCGTTGAGGAATGCGCGCTCGCTGAATTCACCAGGCAGCGCGATTCGCATACCCGACAGCCTTGGTGCGTGACTGACGGGATCAGGTTCTGCACCGGCTTGCATACAACGAGCCAGCAGGAGCTGCAAAACGACCGGTCCACCATGCGCCTGCAACTCCAGAACATCCTCGCCGGTGAACGAGTAGGGTGCTGGAAAATAAATCACCAACCCGCGATCGATCGCTTGCCCGCTGTGATCAAGGAAGGGTAGATAAGTCGCCTCGCGGGGTGTCAATTGCCGTGCAAACAGTCCCTCAATCAGCGCCTTAAGGTTTCTCCCGCTGATCCGGACAATGCCCACCGCACCTCGACCGGGAGCGGTGGCTATGGCTACTATGGGATCCTGATGACGCGGCAGCACGCTCCGGCTCAGAACTTGGGCAAGTTGAATTGCGGTGGCACACCCATGCGAGTGTTGATGACCCACTGCTGCGCGATCGACAAGACGTTATTGGTGATCCAGTACAACACCAGTCCCGCCGGAAAGAAGAAGAACATCACACTGAACGCCAACGGCATGAACCACATCATCTTGGCCTGCATAGGGTCTGGCGGTGCTGGGTTAAGGGCTGTTTGCAGCACCGTAGTTAAAGTCATGACGATAGGCAGAATATAGAAAGGGTCAGGTGATGAAAGGTCGTGAATCCACATCACCCAGGGCGCATTGCGCATTTCGACGCTTGACAACAGCACCCAGTACAACGCGATGAACACTGGAATCTGGATCATGATCGGGAAACAGCCACCCATCGGATTGACCTTTTCCTCCCGGTAGATGCGCATCATCTCTTGCTGCATCTGCTGCGGACTGTCTTTCAGCCGTTCCCGCATTTCAGTTATCTTTGGATTGATGGCTTTCATCTTGGCCATGCTGGCGTAAGCCTTGGCATTGAGCCAGTAAAAGGCTGCTTTCAACAGCAAAACGAGGGCCATGATGGACCAACCCCAATTGCCGATTAAGGTTTGCAGTTTGTCCAGCAACCAGTACAAGGGTTTGGCCAAAATTGTGAGCCAACCGTAGTCTTTGACCAGCTCGAGTCCATTTGCCAACGATTCCAGCACTTTTTCTTCCTGGGGACCTGCAAAGAATGTTGCAGCTATCGTTTTACTGCTGCCCGGTGCAATATCGTTTAGCGAAGTGATCATGCCGACGGCATACAAATTGGTGTCAACCTTACGGAAGAATAAATCGCGTTTGATGCCATCACCCAATAACCACGCGCTGGCAAAATAATGCTGAACCATAGCCACATAGCCGTTTTCAGCCGTCTTTTCGACATCCACCTTGTTGTTTTCGATGTCCTTAAATTCCACTTTCTGGTATTTCTTGGCCTCGGTATAGATTGCTGGGCCGGTAAAGGTTGAATAAAAAGAAGATTCCCCCAAAGGCTTATTGCCATCACGGACCAACTGCAGGTAGAGCTGAGGGGACACTGCGACCGCACCCAGATTGACCACTTCATGTTTGACTGCCACCGCGTACGAACCGCGCGTCAACGTGAAAGTTTTCACCAACTTGACACCACCCAGTTCGGGTGACTCAAATCGGATCACCAGTTCTTTGCTGCCTTCCACTAATGTGTGTTCACCTGGAACTAGCGTCATGACTGTCTTATGCGTTGGGAATGTACCCCCTGCGGCCCCCGCGATCAAGCCTGATTGCGCCACATAGGTACGGTCCTTATTTTCGTCAAGCAAAACAAAGTTCTTGCTCTTGTCACTCATGTCAACGTGCCTAATGAACGCGGTCTGCACCAGTGAAGCGCCCTCGGTGTCAAACGTCAGTTTGAGCACATCGGTCGCCACTACAAAACGTTCGTGAGCTACGCCAGTCGCGCTCACCGCAGAGTTCAATTGACCGATTGGCCCAGGCATCTGGGCACTGCTAGCCGTCGAATTTGCAACAGGAACCACCGTTGGCACACTGGACGGCGCTGACGGCGGATTGGCGTTGACGGTCGTGCTAGCCGGACCAGGAAAAAATGTGGCCTTGTGTCCGTTGTAAACCTGCCATTTGTCCCACAGCAAAACCATGGAAAAACCAAAAATCACCCACAAAATGGTGCGGCGAATATCGTTCATGAAGACTTCTTTTCAGTGGGAGAGGTTGTCAGCTGGGCAAACAGCCGGGGAGTTGCGCTAGGCACAGGATCTGAACCACCCACGCACCAAGGATGGCAACGACCCAGTCGCGTCAGCGTCAAATAAGAACCAGCGGCGGCGCCATGCGTCTGCAGGGCCTGCATTGAATACACTGAGCAAGTGGGCTCAAATCTGCATGACGATCCCAACCAAGGGCTCAACAGCAGACGATAGCCCCTGACAAGGCTGATGAGCACGTCTCTAATCATGTTGCACCGAGCTTCGCATTGGGTAAATATGGGCGCGCCACCACACTGGCAAACAGTTGCAGCAATTCGTTGCGAACAGTGGCTTTGAGCAGTTGCGAAGTAGCGCTGGGGAATTCGGTTCTGTCGAAACTGGCACGCAAACGAAGCACATGCGCAGCCTTGGGAAGCGCAGACTCAAAACTTGCGCTCACACTGTAAATTTGTCGTTTGATGGCATTGCGGGTGACTGCCCGTTTGGCCCATCGCTTGGGAACCATGGCGCCCATCCACACATCCTTCACTCCAAACAGTTCCGGCTTCGGCAGGATTGAAGATTTCAGAGTTTTCCGGATAACAACAGGCCCGTTCAGCGCAACGCAATGCAATGCAAAATGGGTCGTGCGCGCTACCATGCCGCCAGCCAGTACAGCCTGAAACTGGCTCCGCGTTGTTAATCGCTTCAATTGGATGCGGCGCCAGAACTGCAAGCAGGTGCGCACTGCTGGAACCGTGAGGATCAGACTGCCAGGCGCTTGCGGCCTTTGGCGCGACGGGCGTTAATCACAGCACGACCGCCACGAGTTTTCATGCGAACCAGGAAGCCGTGAGTGCGGGCCCGGCGAATCTTGGAAGGTTGGTAAGTGCGTTTCATTTTGAAAATCCTAAAGGGCTCAATGACAGCCCACCACCAATCAGTAGATGCGGGCCGTTGTCTGGTCTCCCCCAACACAATCAGGGGAACCGTCGATTATCGCAAACTTTCTTAATCCCGGCAACACCTTACATTACATACAGCTTGTAGTGCAGGAGGTGTCAAGGCAAATGTTGGCCCGGATTTTCTCCTTGTGGATAAATGCCTCATAAATTACAATCCAAGGTGCAGCAATTTAAAACTATCCACAGAAGCTGATACAGACAATGACAGAGGGAAACTACCTTGACCAACCGGATTCAACCGGTCTTGGTGCCGGGCATAGCCTGTGGCAAACCTGCATCGACCAATTGGCCCAGGAACTCCCCGAGCAACAGTTCAACACCTGGATCAAACCGCTTTCGGCCAAAGTCACTGACGACCTGACCAAAGTCACAATTTTCGTTGCTAACCGGTTCAAACTGGATTGGGTCAGGGCACAGTACAGCACCCGTATCGCCAGTTTGCTGGGTCGGTTTTCCGGACAATCTGTTCAAGTGGAGTTAGCACTTGCTCCTCGGGAAGCGATTCCCAGAAGCTTTTCGTCCCAGCAGCCGGAAGAGCTGATGCCGATTGAAGACTCGGCAGGGTTAGGGGAAGAACGAGCCCCCAATAGCTTCAAGAACCGACTCAATACAGCGCTGACCTTTGAAGCGCTGGTTGAAGGAACCGCCAACCGTATGGCGCGCGCCGCAGCGATGCACGTTGCGGGCATGCCAGGGCATTTGTATAACCCGCTTTTCATTTACGGCGGTGTTGGATTGGGCAAAACCCATCTGATGCATGCGGTGGGCAACCGGTTGCTGGCCGATATGCCAACAGCCAAAGTTCTCTACATACACGCTGAGCAGTTTGTTTCGGATGTGGTTAAAGCCTATCAACGCAAGACATTTGACGAATTCAAGGAGCGCTACCACTCACTCGATTTGCTACTGATTGACGACGTGCAGTTTTTTGCCAACAAGGAGAGAACCCAGGAAGAGTTCTTTAACGCGTTCGAGGCTTTGCTGGCCAAGAAGTCGCACATTGTGATGACCAGTGACACCTATCCGAAGGGCTTGGCGGATATACATGAACGTCTCGTTTCACGTTTTGACTCAGGGCTTACAGTAGCCATTGAGCCACCCGAACTGGAAATGCGGGTTGCCATACTGATCACCAAGGCTCAGGTTGAAGGCATTGTGATGCCCGAAGAAGTCGCCTTTTTCGTCGCCAAGAATGTGCGCTCAAACGTGCGTGAATTGGAAGGAGCTTTGCGCAAGATTCTGGCGTACTCGCGTTTCAATCAGAAAGAGATCTCCATCTTGTTAGCCCGTGAGGCGCTGCGCGACTTGCTGTCAATTCAGAACCGACAGATTTCGGTTGAAAACATCCAGAAAACGGTGGCTGACTATTACAAAATCAAAATTGCAGACATGTATTCCAAAAAGCGACCCGCAAGCATTGCCAGACCGCGTCAAATCGCGATGTATCTGGCCAAGGAACTAACGCAAAAAAGTCTCCCGGAAATTGGGGAGTTGTTTGGCGGTCGTGACCACACCACTGTGTTGCACGCGGTACGCAAGATTGGTGGTGAACGTCAGCAAATGACTGAATTGAATCAGCAACTTCACGTGCTGGAACAGACACTCAAAGGCTGATAGCTGGTAAAAATAAAGTGGAAAATGGCGGTATGGAAACAAATGCACTCCCGTCCGTTGTTAATTTGAACTAGAGACATTTATTAAGAGGTTGACATGATCGTCCTAAAAACCACACAAGACAAAGTTCTAGCGGTACTGCAATCGGTAGCCGGTATTGTTGAGCGCAGACATACTTTGCCCATCCTGGCCAACGTCTTGATTCGGAAATCAGGCACATCCTTACAACTTACCACCAGCGATCTTGAGATCCAGATCAGAACTAGCGCTGAACTGGAGGGTGATGTCGGTGAATTCACTACGACGGTAGGCGCTCGCAAGCTGATTGACATTCTGCGCACCATGCCGGCCGATCAGACCGTGTCGCTGGAATCGAACGCGACCAAACTCATACTCAAAGGCGGCAAAAGCAAGTTCACATTGCAAACCATGGCTGCCGAAGACTTTCCGCTAGTGCAAGAGGCTGCCAACTTTGGACCCGTTTTCAGCGTACCACAAAAGACCCTGAAAGATCTGCTGAGCCAAGTGTCGTTTGCCATGGCAGTGCATGACATCCGCTATTACCTCAACGGTATTTTGTTTGTGGCTGAGGGCAAACAGCTAAGCTTGGTGGCGACCGACGGCCATCGACTGGCCTTTGCCTCGGCCACCCTGGATGTGGACGTACCAAAACAAGAGGTTATATTGCCGCGCAAAACCGTCATCGAGCTGCAACGTCTGCTGTCCGATGCGCAAGGCGCAATTGAAATGCAGTTTGCCAACAACCAGGCCAAGTTCAGCTTTGAAGGCATGGAATTCGTCACCAAGCTGGTCGAAGGAAAGTTCCCCGACTACAACCGCGTCATCCCCAAAAATCACAAGAACAGCATCACACTGGGGCGCGCCGCATTGCTGGCAACGTTGCAGCGTACCGCCATTTTGACCAGTGACAAGTTCAAGGGCGTACGCTTGAACATTGATCCCGGTACTCTGCGTGTGGCGTCGAATAACGCCGAGCAGGAAGAAGCAGTAGATGAGTTGGATATTGACTATGGCGGCGACAGTATCGAGATCGGTTTCAATGTGACCTATCTGATTGACGCACTGTCCAACATGACACAGGAAATGGTCAAGCTGGAACTCTCTGACGGCAACAGCTCGGCCTTGTTCACCATACCTGACAACGCGACTTTTAAATACGTGGTGATGCCGATGCGTATTTAGCCTCCAAAAATTTGTAGCAATACAAATCACGAACCCGCGATGAACGAAAAGTTCGTTGCGGGTTTGGTCATTCAAGAGTTTGAAAAATCGTTAGAAAAGTTAGCCATGACCGAAGAAAACAAGCCAGTTGATACCCCACAAAACGGAGAGGAAGCCGTGCACACGGGTGAGGGCAGTACCGGCAGCTCCAACTTTCAACCCACCATTGACGCGAATCAGGCAGGAGCTTCGGAGGCTTATGGAGAGGACTCGATTCAGATTCTGGAAGGCCTGGAAGCGGTGCGCAAACGCCCCGGCATGTACATTGGCGACACGTCGGACGGCACCGGGCTGCATCATTTGGTGTTTGAAGTGGTGGACAATTCCATTGACGAATCACTGGCCGGGCATTGCGATGACATTCTGGTAACCATCCATTCCGACAACTCGGTCAGCGTGGTCGACAACGGGCGCGGCATTCCAACTGGCGTGAAGATGGACGACAAGCACGAGCCCAAGCGCTCTGCGGCCGAAATCTCGTTGACCGAACTGCATGCAGGTGGCAAGTTCAACCAGAACAGCTACAAGGTTTCCGGTGGCCTGCACGGGGTCGGCGTGAGTTGCGTGAACGCCCTCTCAAAGATGCTGCGCCTGACTATTCGACGCGATGGCAAAGTTCATGTGATGGAGTTCAGCAAGGGCTTTGTGCAGAACCGCATTACTGAAGTAGTCAATGGTGTCGAAGTGTCGCCCATGAAGGTGATTGGCAACACCGAAAAACGCGGTACTGAGGTTCACTTTTTGCCAGACCTGGATATCTTTCAGACCAATACCGACTTTCACTACGACATTTTGAGCAAGCGTTTGCGCGAGCTCAGCTTTTTAAACAACGGCGTCAAAATCCGCCTCAAAGACGAGCGCAGTGGCAAGGAAGACGACTTCTCTGGTGCCGGTGGCGTCAAGGGCTTTGTCAACTTCATCAACCGCGGCAAGACCGTGTTGAACCCCAACATCTTTCATGCGATGGGCGACCGCCAGAGCGACCAGAACACCAACATCGGTGTCGAAGTCGCGATGCAATGGAACAGCGGATACAACGAGCAGGTACTGTGCTTCACCAACAACATCCCGCAGCGTGACGGTGGCACCCACCTGACCGGCCTGCGCGCCGCCATGACGCGCGTCATAAACAAATACATTGATGACAGCGAGCTGGCAAAAAAAGCCAAGGTCGAAGTCACGGGTGACGACATGCGTGAAGGCTTGACTTGCGTGCTCAGCGTGAAAGTGCCCGAACCCAAGTTCAGCAGCCAGACCAAAGACAAGCTGGTCAGCAGCGAAGTGCGCGGCCCGGTGGAAGACATCGTCAGCAAGCTTTTGTACGATTACCTGCAAGAGCGCCCGGCCGATGCCAAGATTATTGTCGGCAAGATCATCGAAGCCGCGCGTGCCCGCGAGGCCGCGCGCAAGGCCCGCGACATGACACGCCGCAAGGGCGTGCTGGACGGCATGGGACTGCCCGGCAAACTGGCCGATTGCCAGGAAAAGGACCCGGCGCTGTGCGAGATCTACATCGTCGAGGGTGACTCGGCCGGTGGCTCAGCCAAGCAGGGGCGCGATCGAAAATTTCAGGCCATTTTGCCCTTGCGCGGCAAGATCTTGAACGTGGAAAAAGCCCGCTATGAAAAGCTGCTGACCAGCAATGAAATTTTGACACTGATCACGGCATTGGGCACCGGTATCGGCAAGGCCGGCGGCAGCACCGGCAATGATGATTTCAACGTCGCCAAACTGCGTTACCACCGCATCATCATCATGACCGATGCCGATGTGGACGGAGCGCATATCCGCACCTTGTTGTTAACCTTCTTTTACCGCCAAATGCCCGAACTGGTGGAGCGCGGCCATATCTACATTGCACAACCACCTCTTTACAAGGTGAAAGCTGGCAAGGAAGAGCTGTACCTGAAAGACACCGGCGCACTGGACAGTTTTCTTCTGCGCATCGCGCTGGTCAATGCCGCTGTGCATACTGGCGGTGAGGCGGGTACAACGCTTACTGGTGACACATTGGCCGAATTGGCACGCAAGCACCAGGTGGCACAGGCCGTGATTGCGCGCTTGCGCAATTTCATGGACGCCGAGGCACTTCGCTCAGTGGCTGACGGCGTAGCACTCAATCTGGACACAGTGGCCGATGCGGAAGCTTCTGCTATTGCGTTGCAAGCCAAATTGCCTGACGCCGAGGTGGCCGGCGAATTTGACGTCCGTACTGACAAACCGATTTTGCGCATCAGCCGCCGCCATCATGGCAACGTCAAGAGCAGCGTTCTGACACAAGACTTTGTGCACGGCTCCGACTACGCCGCACTGGCAGAAGCCGCCAATACTTTCAAGGGTTTGCTAGGTCATGGCGCCAAAGTCATGCGCGGCGAAGGCGAGCGCCAAAAAGAGGAAAAGGTCGCGGATTTCCGCGAAGCCATGGCATGGCTGATTGCACAAGCAGAACATGCCACGTCGCGCCAGCGTTACAAAGGCCTGGGTGAGATGAACCCCTTGCAACTATGGGAAACGACGATGGATCCGACCGTACGGCGTTTGCTCAGGGTCCAGATCGACGACACCATTGAGGCCGACCGCGTGTTCACCATGCTTATGGGTGACGAAGTTGAACCACGCCGCGATTTCATCGAAACCAACGCGCTACGAGCTGGGAATATTGACGTCTGAGGTGTGTAGGCGTCCATAGCAATATTCTTTAGCAGTGTTTGTATCGCCTCTTCAGGATAGTCATCAGCGCTTGTAACTACTTGAATTTGCAAGCGATGACAAAGCAATTAATTTGTCACCCTACGGCTATGGTGAACCCGGGGGTGCGTCGATCAGCATGACAATTTTCTCGGACACCACGCTGCCACCTTGCCTGAGCTGAATCTTGACCTGAATCGGGAAGCGAACTTCACCACTCTTGGCTAGGCTAAATGTCTTCTCCGCCGGATTAAAAGCCAGCCCTGTGGGCAGCGGTGCATCATTGGCCAAGACGGTGGTGATTTGCGCCTGATCCGGCAGCTTCATGGCCCGGTAACCAAGCAGTGGTGTGCCTGGCTTGCGCGAGCACGCTGCAACGTGCCTAAATTGTTTGCAGGTTTGATCTGCCTCAATGAAGTTTGGCGCTACGCAGGAGCGTTGACTTGCTTGGCTCCACGGGTGCTTTGGGCCGGACTGAACGGTTGACGCTACAATTAGCTCTTAATTTGGAGCTAATTTATGGAAGCAATTTATTCTGACGTCATGATCAGTATGTCCGAATTCAAAAAGAATCCGGCTGCGGTTTTGCGTGATGCCAAAAGCAAACCTGTAGCAGTGTTGAACCACAACAAGGCCGCGTTCTACATGGTTGAGCCTGCCCTCTTTGAAGCTCTGCTCGAAGAGCTGTCAGACCAGGATCTGCACCGCACCGTGCTGTCGCGTATGGGCGAGCGCTCACGCGCCATTGAAGTTGACATCGATGCCATCTGAGAATCTTCCCAAGCATAAGTACCGGTTGCAGTTTGTCCCAAGCGCGTGGGCAGAATGGCAGGCACTGGATGGGTCTGTCAAAGAGACGCTACGAAAATTACTGAAAAAGCGCTTGGACAACCCGCATGTGCCAGGTGGTGAGTTGCATGGTGCCCTGGCCGGTCACTACAAAATCAAACTCCGAAAGCTTGGCTATCGGTTGGTTTATGGGGTTCAGGACGACATTCTCATGGTGATGGTAATGGCTGTCGATAAGCGCGAGGACAGCGCCGTGTACCAGTCCGCGATAGCACGCATTTCTGAGTTGATTTCCGAACTTGCGAAAGTCACACCAAAACGTCAACGATGATCAGCGACACATTGTCAATGCTGGTAACTCGGAGGCATGCGGACATTGCCCCACAACACCAGTGACTCCCGGATGGCGAGGTTGTGGCGCACACCCTGGAGGGTCAACGCGCTCTTGCCCGCCACGTGCAGGCCCGCGACACGGGTTTGCAGGAACTTGATCGCGCCATGCACATTCAGTGTGTCACCCGCAAACGCATAAACACCTTGCCCCAATCGTTCAATCCAGCCGCATTCGGCATAGTGAGCTGCAAGTTGAGCGGACACGCAGATGCGCTCCAGGCCAGCCAGATCGAACGGCATTCCGCGTGGCAGACTGGTCTGGATATGGGCTGCGACGGTCAGTTCCAGTCCATTAACTCGCAGTTCAATGCACGTTCAACTTGAGATCTGAGTGATTCGCCGGTACTGCGGCTTTTATAAGTCACTGAGCGACTTTGCAATCGCCAGACATGTTCTGTCCGGCGCTGCATCAAACAGCCGATCCAGGAACGCACCAGCCTTGATGACTTCGATGCCAAGCTTGCGGGTATCGGCGACGGCCAGATGTTTGGTGTTGTCGAAAACATTCATCACCTTGTGCAGTGCCGGGTCATCTTCTTCATCGAGTCCAATGACCATGGGCGCAAACACGGCTTGCGTGACGCGTCGTTTTACGCTACTTGGCTGCGCCAATACCAGCCAGTGGTGAACATCGCTTCGGTGGCGCTAGCGGCGTGTTGGATTCAAAATCCACAGTGGGACTTGTAGTGCCAAGTGAGGGTAAAGATAGCAGCGCCATTCAAAGTTGATACTAGTCACGAAGGCACTACCATTGGGGTAATAACCAGCAGGGCTGCCATGAAATTCTCAGAGTACATCCGATGCGATGCCACGGCGCTTTCCGTACATGTTGCATCGGGAGCCGTCTCGCCAGACGAATTGCTGAAGTGCGCCCTGGAGCAGTCGGCCCGAGCCAACCCCAAGACCAATGCCATATGCCTGTCTATGGAAAGCCAGGCGCGCAAGCAACTGACCGACCGACCCCAAGGTCCGTTTGCAGGGGTTCCGTTTCTAATCAAAGATGCAGTGCAGGACTATGCCGGGTTGCCGACTTCTTACGGCAGCAAATCAATGCTGCGGTTGACACCGCAACAGCATTGTGCCGTTGTCCAACGCTATCTGAACGCAGGTCATCTTCGGCAAGACCAACCTGCCCGAATTCGCCCTGAAGTCAGTCACTGATTCAAAGCTATTCGGAAGGGCCAGCAACCCGTGGGGTCTGGATCGCACACCGGGCGGCTCCAGCGGCGGCGCGGCAGCTGCAGTTGCCAGCGGTGTTGTGCCGATGGCGGCTGGCAATGACGGTGGGGGCTCCATTCGCATCCCGGCATCTTACTGTGGGCTATTTGGTCTTCGACCCTCGCGCGGGCGAGTTTCTTCGGGCCCTGGTTTGGGCGAGGTTTGGGGTGGTGCTTCCAGCGAAGGGGTGATTTCCCGGAGTGTTCGCGACAGCGCTGGGGCGCTTGATGTACTGCAAGGTTCAGAGCCGGGGGACCCGTTCGACATCGCCAAACCTGCGCTGCCGTATGCACAGACCATGCAGCGCGAAGTTGGGAAGCTGCGAATTGGCTTTTGCATCTCATCGCCCATTGGCACCGCGGTTGAACCGCAAGCAATTGCTGCCGTCCAAGACGCGGCACAGCTTTTGCAGTCGCTTGGGCATGACCTACAGGAACACTCGCCATCGGTGGACGGGACTGCACTATCAATCAGCTATCTGCACATGTATTTCGGATCAGTAGTGTCCGGTTAAAAAGTGAACAAATTCAACTGGTTAGCGCTGGGCGGTATTTCTGTTGTGCGGGTGCCGGGCTGCAAGGCGCATGAAATCAGGGTTTTCTCGAAAACCGACACCGACAAAATCTGTAGCAATGTGT
>JANXLW010000304.1 GCA_025354965.1 Betaproteobacteria bacterium | reverse complement strand
GGCAATGGCAAACAGCACCTGATCCCGACCTTTCAACCGCTGGGGGACGGGGGGTACCAGAGTGCGCGGAAGAAGAATTCGACGGCGGCGGTGGTGAAGGGGAGGGTGCTGACGCAGCATACGGGGTTGCCACCGCGGGTGACGGGGGCGGGGAAGCAGAATTCAAAAGTACCTCAAAAGGTGCGGTGATGATCGGTGGAGCCTGCAATTCAGATACGGGCGAGTCGGATGCGCTTGGGCTAACGATGTTCCATGCGGCATTTCTGGACTACCTCCGCCGCAGTCGCTCTGTCCGGTGGCCAACGGTGATGGTCGATCCGTCCAAGGTGTTTTTGACGTTGTAAGCATCGTGCCAGGTGGAGAGTCGTCGCACAGGTTCGCGCCCCATGTCTTTTTCCATTCGTCGCAGACTGGACTTGTCGAGATAAATGACCGCACCGCCGTGACCGTCGTAACTTTCCTGCCCGTAGGCATCCAAGATTTGATCGATCAAAGGCGGAATTCCGCGTTGCTGCGCGCGAATACGTGAATGATTTGTTTGCACAATCACCTCTTGTCCGGTTTTGATACAGAATAAAAGCCTTGGAAAATTTTTAAGTATTTGCAATTTGCATGCATCCGCCATGAGCTTCAATTGCAATACGAACAATCTCCCCAACCTCTCGCATAAACTTTAAAGCCGGCTCGCTATTGACCGTTCCAGGAATTGGTGCGGCGAGTTCGTAGATGCTGCGAATGTCAACAGCGCGTCTTTCTGCTGAGCCTTTTCCTCTGTGTTCCATGGTGCGCCGCCAATCAGCGAGATGATTTGCAATAAGGCGGTCTAAAGCCAAACCATGCAAATCTGAAAATACTGCTCTACGGATCGGTGCAATCGCCTCTTGCGCTTCATCTTCGCTAGCTGGTTTACGAGTCCACGCAATCGGATGATCTAGAAAGTTTGAAACTTCTTCCGATACCCGACCAACTAGATCGGCGACTGGGCGTAGTGAGTCATACTCATCTGATTGGCCAGTTGAAATTCGCCGATTCAGTGCCTTTACTCTTGTATGGTGCTCGGCTGAAAGGTTCGGACTAAGCACTCGGCCAAGCCTCGCAGCCCACGTTTTTTGAAAATTATCCGCCGCTCGCTGAACGGCGAATCCCAACCCAGACGGATCGTAGGTAGGTTTAGCGTCGGGCAATGCCGACGGGACAATCGAGCGCTCAAAGAAGTCTAGCAACGCACAAAGTTGCATTCGTACGCCAATTGGCAACTTGTCGGAGGTGCTTTGAAGCGCTCCTAGCATGAAGGCTTGATCGTCAATGGTTCTCTCCATTGCAGAAACGACAGGGCCGTTCAGGACTTCACGTAGCTTAGCCAAGTAGTTGTGTATTGATGCAAGTACATGTGCCTTTTTGTCGGAATACTTAGGAAGGTTAAGTCCTTTAACTTGATCAAAATGTGTAAATGCAATTGCCACTTTGTTGTAGTTTCCGCTGGAGGCGGTAGCACGGAGGACTGATTGCGCAGCTGCTTGGATCGGTTGCTCTGCGTTATCAACCAGCAGGATGGCGTCGACGTCCGCGAAGCGTTTCGTTATGTGTGTGGTAACGCTAGTTGACGAGTCCGGCGTATGGCCAAGCCCCTGGCCATCAAGAAGAACTACTTTGGCTTGCCTATCAGTGAACGTCGGGAATAGTGGCCCCCGCACCCGAATGCCGTCTACAAGGGGTGTAAGTAACTTGCCGAATGATGGCGCAAAATTGCTGGAAAACCAGCGGACTTGGCGTAGGAATTGAGACCTATCCGTAGTTTCAAACGTCCACATAGTAGGCCACTTTGAGCTTCCCATGCGATAGGATCGATTTCCTAGGTTGAGCCGATCAAAGCGGTGCAAGATGTCTTCCATAACATCTTGCACAATTTCGTGAAAAATCTCGTCTTCGAATAACTCTTCTTGAAAAATCTCTTTAGCTGCTTCTCTGTCCTCCAAGCTCGCAGACATTAGATCGGGAAGAAGTTCAGCGGAGATTGCATCCGCCTTAAGTTTTGCAAAGCCGGAGATTCTTTGAACATACTGCTCAAGCTTAGTTTGCATTGCTATCGATTGCTCAACTGAAACGGCTTCGTCGTCCGATGTAGCTGCGGCTGCGGCTGCATCGGACTCTCCGAAATCCCAATCGTCGCTTGCTTGCTCGAGTGCTTTATTCTTCTGCCAGCTTCCCAATACATAGCTGAGGCGAAATCGCTGATCGGGATGGTGCAGGAACCGGTCTGCAATCTTGTCCTCCGGCATACGCTCCCAAACTGCACCGCATGCGTTCAGTACGCAGTCTTCGATATTGGTTTGAATAACAACATCAGAAAAAAAAGTTACAGCAGCGCTGTACGCGCCCTCTGCTGGAATAACTTCAATGTCAGAAACAGTAGTCCTCGCGGCCGAAGTCGACGGAAATCTGTCTTTTTCAGGGTCAGAACCGATGAGATGTCTTAGCAATGACGTTTTGCCAGCGCCAGTTGTTCCAACAAAAAGTACTCTTGCATAGCCACTAGTGCTGTCGGGCAGAGGGATGATTCCATTTCTGGCCTCGTAGGAGTCAGGAACGCTTGCCTGTAAGCCATCATAAAAAGCGTCAACAATACGTTTATCAAACGCTTTTAGCGCATCAGGGTACTTTGCAGAATTCCACCAAGCTTCGTCCGACAGTAGCTGGTTCATCTGTACAACTAATGCGTCGGCCTCCAGTGCGTCGGCGGTACCGAGTCCGCGGCGCATTTTCAGCCCCGCCTTACCTTTGGAATCCTTTCGGCAAGGGTGACGAAAGCTAACGCTGAATCCCGGTCGTCCGGGGGTTGGGGATTTTGACGCTATGTATGCCATGGCATTCTCCTGTTGTACCGTGTTGTACCTTGTCTGAGGTGGGCGAATTATGTGCCTGTAAAGTCTTCGTGTCAAGTGTTTGGTACATCGCGCCACAACGTTTATGTTCGACTCTAACTTAACCTACAACTTGACAAAATATATCAAATAGGTTAATTTCAAGCGAATGGAAAAAAGTGTGCCGCATTGCAAGTTGGCTCGAATCAAGTCCTTGCTGGATACGGGCAACGTCAAAGCGACTTTTTCTGCATTGACTGGCGGCGCGGCTATGGGCTTGGACTTTACAGCCATGCTGATGGTCATCCAGGCCTTGAAGCCTGCCGACTTTTACAAAAGTATGACCACCCACGCCGACCACACCGTCTGGCAAGACGTGTACCGACCCGTAACGGCAGCTGGCGAGGTTTATCTGAAGCTGACTGTCATTGATGACGTATTGATCGTGTCGTTCAAGGAGCTATGAACATGAAGTGCCCCCATTGCGCAGCCGCCAGCGTGATGCCTGACACCCGCGACATGCCCTACACCTACAAAGGCGAGTCCACCACGCTGCCCGCCGTGTCGGGCGAGTTCTGCCCGGCTTGTGGCGAGGCGGTGCTTGGCCCTGGCGAGTCTGCCCGTGTGAGCGCCTTCATGCTGGCTTTCAACAAGCAGGTCAACGCTGCCACCGTGGACCCAGGCTTTATTGCCAGCGTGCGCAAGAAGCTGGCGCTGAACCAGCGCGAGGCAGCCGAGATTTTTGGCGGCGGAGTCAACGCTTTCTCGCGCTACGAAAACGGCAAAACCCGGCCGCCGCTAGCGTTGGTCAAGCTGCTCAAGGTGCTGGAGCGGCATCCAGATTTGCTGCAGGAGGTTCGGGCGGCTTGAGGCGTAGCGTCTGAAAATTCACCATGGCAATTCACAACCGCTTAGCATTGCTCAGGCACCTTCGTCAACAATTCAAGATTGACTGGTTTGGCTACCACGGCATCGCCCATTGGGCCAGGGTGCGCGCCAACGGCCTCATGCTGGCGCAGGAGACAGGTGCCAATACCCATGTGGTTGAGCTTTTTGCCTTCTTTCATGACAGCCGACGCTTGAACGAGCATGTGGACGATGGTCACGGCGCTCGGGGCGGTGCGTTTGCGAAGCAGCTTCTTGGGCAGTACTTCGATGCGACGCCGCAAGAGATGGAGCTTCTGGAATACGCCTGCCACTTCCACAGCGATGGTTACCGGGAGTCGGATGTCACCGTGATGACCTGCTGGGACGCTGACCGACTGGACCTTGGTCGTGTGGGCATCGTGCCCAACCCGAAATACTTGTGCACGTCTGCGGCCCTGAAGCCAGAAAATCTTCAAAAAGCCCACGCGCGTGCGATGGACTGGAAAGTTCGCATGGTTCGCAAGTGGCAAGGGCAGAAATCCAGCTTGAACGGCTGAAAGCCCGCTTCGTTTCTTCATAGTGCGCTATGAATAGCGTAGCAATCAGATTTCAGCAACGCATGCGCTTCGTGCCTGCCGCAGGCGAATCATGAAACAAAGCCACACTCATGCCGTGCCCAGCATCAAATGCCCGATTTCTGCGTTGGCAGGTCGGACTTTGATTTCAATGTCGTAGCCAAGCCGCGTGAGGCAGTCCATCAGCTTGCGCTCGGACAGGTTGGTGAAGTCGCCACGCATCATGTCAGAGACTTTGGGCTGGGTGATACCCATCCGTTTGGCCGCCTCTTGCTGTGTCAAGCCACGGCCTTTCATGGCTTTCCTGATTTCAATCACCAAGCCCGTTTTGATTTTGAGTTTTTCGGCATCCGCCAGGCCAAGGTCGGCAAACACGTTGCCAGAACCGCGATGCACTTCAACGCCGTCAACAACTTGAGTTTTCATTTCCGCAACTCCTTTACATACGCTTCGGCAATTTTCAGCCGGTAGTGCAACATTCGTTCTGTAATTTCCCGAACCACTGAAACAGGACTTGTTGCGAAGTGTTTCTGAATTCGGTTTTGGATATTTTTATGTCAGGCCCCTGCCAGGCCGCCGGAGGCCCCCCCCCCGGCGATTGATTGGCAAGGCTTGAGCAACACAGAAAGGACGAATTCATCATGGCCCAACGAGCCCAACTGGACGATGCTAACAGCCCATTGCATGAGGCGTATGCCTGCCTGCTTGCCAACGGCCTTGAGGGCG
>JANXLW010000132.1 GCA_025354965.1 Betaproteobacteria bacterium | reverse complement strand
GAGACGTGCTTGGCAAAGCCATGCTTGGTTTTGGCAGCCTGGCGATGTTCGATTTACTTTCGCGTACTTCCTCGGCGGCAACGGCACTGGCCGGAAAGCCGCCGCACTTTCCGGCACGGGCCAAGCGCGTCATCTATATCTTTCTGGACGGCGGCCTCTCGCAGATTGATTCTTACGACTACAAGCCGCTCCTGCAGCGGGATGATGGCAAGGCTCTGCCCGCGAGCATCGCCAAACCAAAGTTCGGTTTCGCACCGACTGGCGCCTTGCTCGACGCCGCCAGCTCCGACATGGCGCGGGCAAACGAGTCAAGCGAAGAATCACGCTGCGTCACCGAATCAAGGTACTGCGCCTGCAGGGTTTCCATGCCCAGGCGATGACTTTCGCCCAGCTTGGCCACGTGCTGGCCATCCAGGTATTGCAACAGATGCCAGTACTTGCGGCGCTCCTCGACCAGGGTCACGATGGCCTCGGCCACGACAATTTTCTGCAGACGCTTGTTGGCATCGGTAGACCAGATGAAAGCGGTCTTGCCAGCGCGCTCGGCCTGCGGCAATTCGACAAAGACTTCAACCGGCAGCGCATTGACATCGTCAGCTGTGAGCTTGTGGAACTGCTTCTTGAAACGGATCTCGCCCAGCGCAAAATGCGCCGGTGTCAGTGCCGTGCTGAGCAACTTGAGCTGCCCGGCATCGTCAACGTATTCCAGCGTGCTGCTGGCCCAGGTCTTCTCGGGCTCAGGGTTGCCTTCAAGCGAGAACCAGTCGTGCAAGGTGTTGCCGCGGCGCGGGTCGTGCACAAACACCGGGTTCATGCGGCTCTCGACCGCCAGCCGTGAGCGCTCCGAGGACGCCGCGTCGCCAATGCCATGCTCACCCTGGCACGGCGTATAAACGTCCAGCAGGGCCGGGCCATCGGTGTAGCTCAGGCACTCCATGGTGTTCTTCAAAAAGTGCCCCTGCAGCGAGGTGCTGGTGGCGCAGACAAAGACATTGGAATGGAATGCTGCGATCAGGCCGAGTTCCTTGCGCGATTCATGCTTGCCGCTGGCCGCACTGCCAAAGCGTGCCAGGTCGGAGTCCTGACCGATAAAACTGGAGGTTGAGGCCTGACCACCGGTATTGGAGTAAGAACCGGTGTTGAGCACCAGCACCTTGAGCGGCGTACCGCTCATCAAAATGCGCGACAACGCACCAAAGCCGATGTCGTAAGTGGCGCCGTCGCCGCCGACCGTGATGACGGTCGGCATCAGGCCCAACTCAGCCACGCTGAACTGCTCCCACGACAACATGCGCAGCTCTTTGTCATGAACCGTGGCGTCGTAAGCATCGGCCAATTCAAGACGCGCCAGACGCTGTGCACGTACATCTGAGACGGTCTGCGCCGCGATACCCTCGAAGATGCCCTTGGCCAGCGGCTGTGCGTCCTGGAACAAGCTGTTGACCCAAGGATCGTTGTAGCAGTTGTACGGAAAAGTCGACGCGTAGACGCTGCTGCAGCCGGTGGAGTTGGCCACCACGGCACCGGCCGGGCCGTTACCGCTGGGGCCGCTCTCAAACAGATAGAGCCGACGCTCCAGCGTGGCAACGAGCGCGCCAAGGTGCTGCTGACGCGCACTGTCGGTGGGTGCCAGCGCCACCTGCTTGGCTTGCAGCTCGGCAATCAGCTTTTCAAGCTCGCGTACATGGTCGTGCCGGCGCCTGGCCGTGATGGCGTGATTGGTGGCCATGACCAAGCGTATCGCCGTCACCTCCCCGCAACCGCGGCAGGCGCCGTGCCCTCCGGTGGTGGAATAGTAGTTGGAACGGTCCAGCAGCAGGCGTTTGACCTCGCCCCCGGGTTTGATCGCATCATCGACAAAACGCGCCGGCGTAGGTGGCAGTTTGCCCATGAAATCAAAACGCTGCTGCAAGGTCTGCAGCACGACAGCGTCCTGCTCGCGCGCCACCAGCGCACCGGGGCCGCAGACTTCGATGCACTCCAGACAGCCGGTGCATTTCCACGGATCCACATTGACGCCGTACAGACCGCCGCTGCCGACCCTGGCCTTTTCCATCGCGTCAAAGAAAGGCCGCGTGCGCGCCACCGGGTACAACGCGAGTGCTTCAATCAGCTTGTTGAAATTGCGCAGCAGCGTGACGTTGTCGGATTCAAGATGGGTTGCCGCCTCGGCCAGCAACTCGTGGAACGGCCGCGCCTGCTTGCTCTGGCGGTAAGCCTCACGCACCGCCTCGGCCAAGCCATAAACCTGGCCGCGCATGGCCTCGGCCTGGGCTGGCGTGACGTCAAGCTGCTTGATGCCGGTCAGCAACAGCTCGTGAATCTCGTGCACCACGTTCGGAATGGCGGCGTCCGGGCAGACCAGCGCGCACTCCATGCAACCGGTGCACAGGTCAGCCTTGAACTCGGGCACGGTGCGGCGAAATAGCCCCTTGTCCTTGGCGCCGGCACTGCCGGCCGGCATGAACAAGCCGGTGCCGGGCAGCACCGGAGCCTCGCCAATGCTGCCTTCGCGAAACGGCTTCAAGACCATGTCGTCGTAGTACTGGGCGTCGAACATGCCGGCGCAGGCGGAAGCGCCGGCACTCTGGCATTGCGCTGCCGATAGCGCTGCGTTGTAGATCTGGATCGGGGCCGGCCTGGCATCGATCAGCGCGAACGCAGCTGACTCGTAATCAACTTTTTGCGTGGCCTCGATGCCTTCGCGTATCACCGCCATATTGCCGTCGGTCACGGCGCCGCCCTTGCCGCCGAATTTCTTGGCAATCTGCTGGCGAACTTTTTCCAGGATCGCGTCCTCAGCAGCGCCACCGGAAACCTGGGGCACATGACCGGCGACCGCCCCAATGAACGCGATGCCCATCATGCGGGTGGCCAGTTCCGGTGTTGGCGCATGTTTCTTGGCAACCGCAAACGCATCGATGATCAGGAAGCGGATTTTTTGCGCCCGGATTGTCTGGCGCGCCTTGGCCGGCAACTCCTGCCAGACCTCTTGCGCGCTGGCGCTCGATTGCAGTATGAAGGTGCCGCCGACGACCAGCCCGAGCAAGGGGTTGGTGTGGCTGAAAACCCGGTGGTCGGGTGCCACAACAACTTCGACATCCTCCAGCTCGGCGTTGGTGATCTTGACCGGCTCCGGGCTCAGCGTGATGTAGTAATTGGTGGGTGCGCCGCTCTTCTCGGAGCCGTATTTCGGCGCCGACTTGGAATGCATGCCAAGCACGCCTGCCAGGATGTCGGTCAGCAGTTTGCCGGAAGCAATCGTGCCGTAGCCGCCGATCGAGTGAAAGCGCACGCGAAAACCCGTATCGGGCAGCAGCTTGGGATTGGCCTGCGTCTGCAGCGCCATCGGCTCGGTCTCGGGGTAGGCGGCCTTGAGCCGCTGCAGCAGTTCGGCCACGCGCGGTGTCGCGCTGTCGGAGAAGAACTGCGAGCCAAGGTAGATCAGCGGTACCAGCTTGCCGTCTTGCATGTTCTTGAACGCCGCAATCAGATGGCGCGGCTGCAGATCGTGCCCACCCAGACCAAAGATGGCGGTGGTCAGCAGCGGGCTGTCTTTCAGGGCCGGAATGCCCGCGTGGCGCATTTGGCTGGAATTTTCACGCGCCTTGAACAGCGCCTGTGTCACCAGGCTGGTCAACACAGTCTGGTCGGAACGCTCCAGCACTGTGATCGCCTTCTTGCCCTTGAGCGCGGCCACCAGTTCGGCTTCCGGAAACGGCTGCAATTGTTTGATAGCCACCAGGCCAACTTTTTTGCCCTGGCCACGCAGGTAACTCACCACGGCTTCGACGTCGTCGGTGACCGAACCCAGGCCCACCATCACGTACTCGGCGGCGTCGCACATAAACGTCTGCACCGGCTGATAGCTGCGCCCGGTCAGCTCGGCGTATTCGTCCATGGCCTGGCGCACGAAGGCCGGCACAGCGCTGGCGAAATGGGTGCGGTGATCCACCGAGCCGGCCTGAAAGTCCGGCTGGTTTTGCACTGCGCCGGTGAGGCCCGGGTTGTTCACATCAACCAGCGCCGGTACCCGTTGCCGCGTACCTTTTTCGAAGGCGTTGAGCCACTGGCGTTGCCACGGTGCTTGCATCTCTTGTGGCAACCAGACCAGCGTCTCGGCAACCAGTTTGCCAGCATTGTCGGCTTCAACCTTGTCCGCGTTTTTGTCCAGATAAGCACGCAACCCAGTCAGTTGTTCCGGCGTCAGGTCGGCCTCATGACGCACCAGGTACTGCTGCAACTGAACGGCCCGACCCTTGGCGCCGTACAGCATCTCTTGCGCCAGCGTCGGCGCCTTGATGCGCCCAGCCGGATCGCCCAGAAACTCGGCCAGCAGTTCGGGTTCCGGCATCAGCGCTTCGCTCAGCATGTGGCTGGTGGCAAAGCCGTCCATGGCGTTGGCCACCGGAATCAGCGAGAGCGAGGCCACGCGATAGGAGATGGCTGCCAGATCAGCCGCTTCCTGCGGGTTGGCCCCAAACAAAATGGTGTAGCCGGAGGACAGCAGCGCATAGACGTCATCGTGCCCGGCCATCACGTTGAGCGAGTGCTTGGAAACGACCCGCGCCGCCACCTGCAACACGAAGCCGCCAACCTTCTTGCCGACGGTGACGTAATGCGATTCAAGAGCATACAAAATGCCCTGGCTCGACGAAGCATTCGAAATGAACTGGCCACCGGTCAGCGCCGCACCCAGCGCGCCACTTTGGGCTGAGTGCTCACCTTCAGGACCAAAGAAAAACGGGTGCTTGCCCCAGACATTGACGCCGCCTTCAGCCCGGAATGCCTCGTAGATCTCGGCAATCTCGGTCGACGGCGTGATGGGGTAGCCGATGACGCCGCCACAGACATGGTTCATGACATAAGCGACTGCGCCGTTGCCGTGAATGACATGGGGGATACCGGGATACTTTGCTGTCGTGGCGTTCATTGTGCTGCGTCCGTGAGTTACAGGTTGATCTCAAGGCCCACCCCGGATGAACTCACAGCTTGGTCGAACAGTTTCCGGCCACAGACAGGCAAGCGGCTAAACACTCACCCCAAATGGGCTAACGAGAAGTTGTCCTCCTCGCATATTTTGGTGAGTAAATAGTAGCACCACCATGTGATACAACACCACGCAACAAACGCCATCCATTGATACACATCAACCCTTCACAGGCTGACTTGCCAGTACCTTGTCGATGCGTTTGCCGTCAACGTCCACTACTTCAAAGAGCCAGTCAGCACACGCAATTCGCTCGCCGACGTCCGGCAAGTGACCCGACACCGACATTAGCAATCCGGCAACTGTGTTGTAACGGCCACGGTCTTCCTGCGGCAGTTCGTCCAGATTCAAACGAACCTTGAGCTCGCCGACCGGCATCAATCCATCGAGCAGCCAGGAACCATCTTCCCGGCGTGTCGCCCAGGCGTCGATCTGCGCGCCCGGTTGCAGTTCACCGGTGATGGCCTCCAGCAGGTCGCGCGGCGTCAGCAAACCTTGCACCACGCCATACTCATCGACCACCAACACAAAGCGGCCAGCCTTGGCGCGAAATTGCTCCAGCAATTCCATGCCGCTGAGGGTCTCGGGCACGAAGGTGGCGGGAATGACGTGGTCCTCAATGCTGCCCGTAGTGTCGACGCCCAGCCCCAGCAAACGGGCGATACTGATCAGACCCACCACATCATTGAGTGAACCACGGCAAACCGGATACCAGGAATGGGCGCCCTTGCGACCTGCGGTGCCTGCCAAGGTCAAGCTTTGTGCGACAGTGTTGGTCGCATCCAGCCATTCCACGTCTGCTCTGGGAACCATCAGTGAAGTCAACGGACGGTCGTCGAGTTGAAACACGTTTTGCACCATCTGATGCTCATGCTGCTCAATAACGCCGGCATCAACGCCCTCTTCCAGACTGGCAGTAATTTCCTCTTCGGTCACCACTCTCGCAGCGGTGGTGTCAATGCGCAACAACTTGAGCACGGTCGCCGTCGTGCCAGACAGCAATTTCACAAACGGCTTGGCGATGGTGGCCAACCACAACATCGGGCGCGACACCCATCGCGCGACCGACTCCGGGTGCAACTGACCGATGCGCTTGGGCACCAACTCACCAAAAATAATAGTGGTAAATGTGATCAATGTGACCACAATGGCGGTGGCAGAAATTGCGGCGGCTTTGTCGGCAACCCCGAAACCGTGCAGCCAAGCCGCTACACCGGCACTGAATGCAGACTCACCCACAATTCCGTTAAGCACACCGATCGACGTAATGCCAACCTGCACCGTCGATAGAAACTGGTTTGGATTACCCAGCAATGTGAGGGCTGCCTGTGCACCTTTGTCACCATCGTCTGCCAAGGCGTTGAGTCGCACTTTGCGACTCGCTGCCAGAGCCAGCTCGGTCATGGCAAACACGCCATTGAGCAGGGTTAAAAAGACAATCAGCAAAAATTCCATGAATCAGCGACGAAAATGAACACCATGGCACTTTACTTGATTGGCGACGTTCAGGGTTGCGACAGCGCATTGCAACGCTTGCTCGATGTGATTTCTTTTTCGGTCAGTCGCGACTCACTCTATTTGATGGGCGATCTGGTCAACCGTGGCCCCGACTCGGCTGGCGTACTGCGCCGTCTGATGGGCTATGGCACATCGGTTCAGTGCGTTCTGGGCAACCATGATTTGCATTTGCTGGCGCTGGCCCACGGCGCGCGCAAACCGCACCACAAAGACACGTTAAATGGCATTCTGAACGCACCCGACCGGTCAGTCATGCTGGACTGGTTGCGAAGTCAAAACATGGCGATTCTCCGCAAGATCAATGGTGACGAAATCTTGATGGTTCACGCCGGTGTTCTGCCGGCCTGGACCGCCATTGAAACAATAGCCCTTGCAAAAGAAGTTGAAGACGTTCTGCGCAGTTCTGAACTGGGTGATTTCTTTCAGCAAATGTACGGTGACGAACCAATCATGTGGAACGACTTCCTGACCGGCCCGGCCCGGCTGCGGGTGATTGTCAATGCCTTGACCCGACTGCGATTTTGCGATGCTGATGGTCGAATGGAGTTCAGCACCAAAGAAGGTGCGGCAGCCGCCCCACCAGGCTGCATGCCCTGGTTTGACGTGCCGGGCCGACGCACGGCAGCAGTCACGGTGGCTTTCGGCCACTGGTCAACGCTGGGTTCGCTTGACAGGCCAGAACTCATCTCGCTAGATACCGGTTGTGTTTGGGGCGGGTGCCTGAGTGCCATGCGCCTTGCCGACGTTGGTGACTCAGACCTTGCCAATCAAAGCCCGGTAAGTGCCCAGCAACTCATCCAGGTCAAATGCGAGCAGGCACAAAACCCTGGCAAAAATCTAGGCTGACTTGAAAAGTGCAGCCACTCTTCGCTTGGGCTTGATGTTTGCCGAAATACTGCGCGCACCGTGCCTGGGAGCGTTGGTGGCCTCCCAGGACGGAGTTACCTCGGCCACCGGTGCCGGTTCATAAGGTTTGTCAAAAAAGGGATCGCGCGGCGCGGCGGCAGGACGCGCGTAATCACGCCGGACGGAACGCTCCGGGCGGGCAAATTGCCCTTCATGCGCAACGTCCCGAAGCGGTCCGGATCGGTGTCCGCCATGACGGGAGTCGTCCTGTGCACCTTCGGCATACATGCGACGACCATCGTTGATGCGACCCTGCTTGCGGATATCGGGCACATCCTCTTCAAACTCGATGGCCTCCAACTCGATCTTTGTCTTGATGAGTTTTTCAATATCCGCTACCAGACGGGCATCGGTCTTGGAGACAAAAGTTACCGCCAAGCCCACCGCCCCGGCACGCCCGGTGCGCCCAATACGGTGCACATAATCTTCGGCATTGAAGGGGACATCGAAGTTGAACACAGCCGGCACATCCTTGATGTCCAGGCCACGCGCGGCAACGTCGGTGCACACCAGTAAATCGACCTCGCCCTGCTTGAAGGAGTCGAGCGCCTTCAAACGTTCATCCTGGCTCTTGTCGCCATGCAATGCGGTGGTTTTCAGACCTTCTCGCTCCAAGGAGCGGGCCAGACGCGCGCAGCCCAATTTGCTGTTGACAAAAACAAAAGCCTGCTTCATGCCGCGTTGCTTCAATATTTGGTGCAGCGCATGGCGTTTTTCCTCATCCCCCACGCTGTAAAAATGTTGTTCCACGGTGGACGCAGTAAGGTTGGAACGGTCCACTTCGATGGTCACCGGGTCTTGCAGGTAACTGTTCGCCAGGCGTTTGATTTCAGGCGAGAACGTGGCAGAAAACAGCAGTGTGGTGCGCTGTTTGGGCAGATAACTCAGGATGCGTTGCAAATCGGGCAGGAAACCGATGTCCAGCATACGGTCGGCTTCATCGAGCACCACGTATTCCACCTGATTGAGGACGGCATTTTTGGCTTCAATATGGTCCAGCAGACGACCCGGTGTAGCGACCAGAATCTCAACACCTTTTTTCAGCTCAATGGTCTGCGGCTTCATGTCGATACCACCAAACACCACCACGCTGCGCAACAAAGTGTATTTGGCGTAATCCTTGATGGCTTGAGCCACCTGATCGGCCAGCTCCCGCGTGGGCAGCAACACCAGCGCTCGCACCGGATGGCGCGCCGGTGAAGTCGAACTGCTCTCATACTTGAGCATGCGTTGCAGCAGCGGCAGCGCAAAAGCTGCCGTCTTGCCGGTGCCGGTCTGGGCGGCGCCCATCACATCGCGGCCCTGCAATACCACCGGTATCGCTTGCGCCTGAATCGGTGTCATCGACTCGTAGCCCTTTTCCGTCACGGCGCGGGCCAGGGGCGCAGCCAGTTGCAGTTGGGCAAAAGCCATCGGTAAAGTGTCGGGGGCCAAATCAGAAGTCAAATCGGTCATTCAAGGTCAGCGTCGGGTGCTATCAACCCGATAGCTGAGGCACCCCACGGACTTGGGGCAAACCCTGATTATCCCCCAAACGTCGTTCATGCCTTGGGCAAGGTAACGCCACGCTGACCCTGGTACTTGCCGCCACGGTCCTTGTAGCTGGTCTCGCAGACTTCATCGCTTTCGAAGAACAACACTTGCGCGCAGCCCTCGCCGGCGTAAATCTTGGCCGGCAGCGGCGTCGTGTTGCTGAACTCCAGGGTGACATAGCCTTCCCATTCCGGCTCGAAAGGCGTGACATTGACAATGATGCCGCAACGCGCATAAGTGCTTTTCCCCAGGCAAATGGTCAGCACGTTGCGCGGAATGCGAAAGTACTCCAGGGTACGCGCCAGGGCGAAACTGTTGGGCGGGATGATGCACACATCCTCGTAAAAATCGACAAAACTTCTTTCGTCGAAGTTTTTCGGATCCACCACCGTGCTGTGGATATTGGTGAAGACCTTGAATTCTGGTGCACAACGGATGTCATAGCCGTAGCTGCTGGTGCCATAGCTGACGATTTTGTGACCGTCGCGCTCGCGCACCTGTCCGGGCTCAAAGGGCTCAATCATGCCGGTGGTCTCAGCCATGTGGCGAATCCATCTGTCGCTTTTGATACTCATGGGAACACGCTCCTAAGGTTTAAAGTCTTCACTGCGCTTGTGAAATCACCGTTCGCTCAATCAATCGGTCATCCCCCAGCACGATCATTGCAAACAGCAATTCGTCGATGTTATTGGCCTGCGCCGTTCTGCGCGCCAGCAGCGGCGTTGCCTTTGGGTTGAGCAGCACAAAGTCGCCTTCGCAGCCGGGTAGCAGATTACCCACTGCCGGAGTGCCTTTGTCACCGGACAGACCCAGTGCCTTTGCCGCGCCCGCCGTGTGTTGCCACCACAGATGTTGCGGCGACAGCGACAAGCCAGGCTTGGTCTGCCCCTCACGCCCCACGTAGTAGGCTGCCAGCATGGTGTGAAACGGACTGAAACTGGTGCCACCACCGACATCGCTGGCCAAACCATACTGGAAACCAACACGGTCAGCCCCCGCATAGTCAAAAAAGCCGCTACCCAAAAACAGATTGCTGGTCGGACTGACCGCAGCCGCCGCGCCGGTGTCGCGCATCAGGGCTCGGTCATCATCGTCAAAATGAATGCAATGAGCATAGATCGCGCGCTCACGCAGCAGACCAAAATCTGCGTAGGCAAACAAGTAACTCCTGGCGAGCGGAAACAGCTCGTGTGCCCACTTGATTTCATCCTTGTTTTCCGCCACGTGTGACTGAATCCAAACATCTGGATAGCTGGCCGCCAGTTCGCCGGCGCCGCGCAGTTGAGCGTCACTGCAACTGGGTGCAAAACGTGGTGTGATGGCGTAACCGAGCCGACCTTTCCCATGCCACTTGGTGATCAAGGTCTCGCAGTCAATCAGGCTTTGTTCAGTGGCGTTGCGTGAACCATCGGGTGCGGCGCGGTTCAGCACTTCGATGGGCGCATGACGGTCCATCAGACACAGCCCCGTGATGAAACGCATATTTTTGCGCTGCGCCTGCAAAAATAAGGCATCCACCGATTCGGTATGCGAGGAGGCGAATGCCAGTGCGCTGGTGACCCCATTGCGCAATAGCTCTGCTACAAAAAATTCCGCTTCACGGCTGCAGTAATCAGGCGCCGAGAAGCGCTTTTCTTCAGGGAATGTGTAATTCTCCAGCCACGGCAGCAAACCGTCAGCGGGTGACCCGATGACATTGGTTTGCGGGAAGTGGATGTGCATATCGACAAAGCCGGGGGCGATGATGCGTCCCGGCAGATGCTCAACCGCTATGGCCGGAAATTGATGCTTCAGACCCTGGTACGGACCGACCGCTTGCACCACCTGCCTGCCGCTGGCATCC
>JANXLW010000128.1 GCA_025354965.1 Betaproteobacteria bacterium | reverse complement strand
AATAGGTATAAAACCATGGACCCGATCAAAAATCCCTTTTCTCCCGGCGCTGGTTCGCCGCCACCTGAGTTGGTGGGACGAGACCCCATTCTTGAACAGGCGCGAGTTCTGTTGGGCAGGGTGAAACAGAAAAAACCCGAGAAAAGCATGCTACTGACGGGTTTGCGAGGGGTAGGCAAAACCGTGCTGCTGAACGAGATCAAGCGCATGGCAGAGGTCGCTGGATACCGGCTATTTATGCGCTGGTCAAGCAGTGGCGGTTGAAAAGAGGGATGGAGGGGTAACGCTATTGCCTCAGCAGCCGATGCGTGGACGCCCGGCTCGCATGCTGGTCCAGCGTCAACACTGCGTCGCAGCCTTGCGCCTGCATTTGCGCGCCGATCAGGTGGTCGGCCCAGTCGCCGCCTTGCTGTTGCCAGGCTTTGAAGGCGGCAAGAACCACGGGCACGAACTCGAAACGCAGGCCCGCAAATGCCAGCAAACCCGCTACCGTTTGCTGGCATTGCACCAGCGAGTAGCCGTAGAGCCGCCCTAGCACCCAGACCAATTCACACAAGACGATATGGCCCACCATGCATTCACGCCCTGCTGCCAGCTCGGCATCAAGCGCTTCTTGCACGCACTGAGCCTGCGCGGGGTCATCGTTGGTGACAAGCCGAACCAGGAGGTTGGTATCAAGTGCCAGCATGCTTTTGGCCCGCTTTGTGCTTGCTGGCCACTGCGTCCTGCACTGCCTGGCTCATTTCTTCTACTGTGTAGGCGCGCTGCGGCTGGGGCAATAGGCCTCGAAGCTTGGAAAACGAAGCCTTATTGGCTTTGGAGACCGTGATCTGCCCGTCCGGCATGGGCAAAAAAGCAATTTTGTCGCCCGGTTCGAGTTGCAACAGCAAGCGTATGTCTTTGGGCAAAGTGATTTGGGATTTGCTTGTCAAGGTGGCCAACATGATTTATTCCTTACGATTTGGTAAGGAATTTTAGGGTGTGCGCATGGCTGATGTCAAGCGCATGACCATGTGCGGCAAAGGCCAACAGCGCGTGAAGTCGGATGGACCATTCACGATCCAGAAAATCGCAACCGTGGCTATGCAAAAGAAGCCGTCACGGCACTCGTCGATTATCTTTTTAAAAGTCATCCGATAAACCGCATTGAGTGCAGTACATCGAATGAAAACTATGCCTCCATTCGGTTGGCAGAAAAGTGTGGTCTCGTGCGCGAGGGTCATGCCAGGTTGTACCTGAAGATTGACGGAAGATGGCAGGACATGGTTCTCAATTCCCTGATCAACCCCGATGGGTAGGCTGTCTTTCAATATTCATCGCCGAATTTGACCCTCCCGGTACCAGCTTTCTGCGCTTCGTCGCATCAGGCTGTGCGGCATCCGGGTCTTGGATTAAGCTTCGATTCATGCGGTCAGGAATACCGCTTTTTTTGGAGAACACCATGTCTATTGCTGACGATTTGACCCGACTGGAACAACTGCGTGACCGGGGCAGCTTGAGTGCTGACGAATTCCAACGCGCCAAGAACAAGTTGTTGTGTGACCCGCGCCCGACTGAGCCGGTGCTGCAGGCCGTCAACGGTTTTCGGCGCTCGGCCACCGACCGCTGGTTGGGCGGCGTTTGTGGTGGGTTGGCAAGCGCCACCGGCATGGAGGCCTGGTTGTGGCGCATCGTGTTTACCCTGCTGCTGTGCACCGGGTTTGGGCTGCTGGCCTACCTTGTACTCTGGATCTTTGTACCGCTGGAACAAAGCGTGCCTCTGGTGCGCGCTTCGTGAGGTCACCATGACACACTGGATTCGCCACAACCGGGGTTTTCTGGTTTTTGTGCTGCTGCTAGGCCTGTTTCGCACCGCCATTGCCGACTGGAACCCGGTTCCATCGGGCTCCATGCATCCCAACATTCTGGAGGGCGATGTCGTGCTGGTGAATCGCCTGGCCTACGACCTGAAGCTGCCATTGACAAATCGGGTGATCATGCCGCTGGGAGAGCCGCAACGCGGCGACATCGTGACCTTCATTTCGCCGCGCGACGGCGTGCGCTTGATCAAGCGCATCGTTGCCATACCGGGGGATCGCATCGCTATGCGTAACAAGCAACTCACAATCAATGGCGAACGCGCCAGCTATGCTGCTGTTGAACCAGAGGCCGGTCGCGAGGCGCTGGATGCGCCCTGGCAGGCTCAACTCCGCACGGAACAACTGGCCGACCAAAAGCACTCTATCCAGTGGCTCCCTGGTGTGGCGGCCTCGACTGGAGCGTTTCGGTCAAGTGCTGGGGTGAGCATGGTGTAACAACCGTCGCCCCTCTTCACGACTATATTGCAGCTCTTATGTGTGCTGGCGGACCGACCGCCACGCAAGAAGATGCTCGGCACTTGTCAGTAGTAAACTGGCAGAGCCGCAATATAGAGGCCATTTCGTGACAACCCTGCGCGTCTTCCCGCTCGAAGTTCTTGTCGAATCGGTCCCGTTGCTGTCCGCCAATCGGGACGCCAGTCCAGGTCCGGCTTACCTGCCAAAGGAGCGCTGCACCCACTGTCATCTGCGCGCTTGGTGCCTACCAGACAGCAATGAGAGCAGCGCCGTGGATTGCATGGACGGTCTAAAGCTCGGTCGACGTCGGATCAGGGCCGGTCAACGACTGTATCTGGAGGGCGAATCCTTCAAGTTCCTGTATGAAGTGCGCAGTGGCAACCTCAAATCGAGTCTGAAGACGCCGGATGGGATCCAACGGGTCAGCGGCTTTCATATGGCGGGGGAGTTGATCGGGCTGGACGGCGTAGCCGAAGGCCACCATGCCAGTAGTGCCACCGCCCTGGAAGATTCCGAAGTCTGCGCCGTTTCCTACGCTTTTTTGACAGAATTGGCGACGGGCAATGTCCAGATACAGCGCACATTGATGCAGCAAATGAGTGGTGAGATTGTGCGTGAGCTTCGCCTGCTGGTGCTGCTTGGCAACATGACCGCCCATGAACGGCTGGCGGTCTTTCTGCTGAACCTGTCGCAGCGGCTGCAGGCACGTGGTTATTCGCCGAGCGATTTCCGCATGCGGATGACACGCGCCGACATCGGCAGTTATCTGGGGCTGACGCTGGAGACTGTCAGCCGCACCTTCTCTGCGTTCCAGAAACTGCACCTGCTCGAAGTCAATCAGCGCCACATCCGTGTCACTGACCGCAGTGGTCTGGAGCGCATCGCAGATATGCGGGCGCATGGATAATCCGGCTGGTCATTCCATCAACAACATCCTGAAGCGGACCCGCATGAATCCTGGCACACTCAATTTTGATGGCGTCGACTATCTGGACGGCAAGTCCTCAGACCCGAATATCCTCAAGCTGATGCAGGGCACGCCACCTGCACCTGGTGCACAAATCCGTTTCGAGGATGACGGGTTTCTTGACTTTCCGCAGATTCGCTGGACTCTGTCGCACCTGCGTGAACTGGTGCCTACCGTCAATGTCTGGCGTGGCGGCGCTGCAGTCAGCGATCTTGGCGCCGTCAACAGCAATACCAGTGCCGCCATTGAGGCGCTTGTGTTTGACGATTTGCACGGTCAAAAGCGGACATGGAACGAATCGCTGGTCGATACCTATACCGATGGCATGGTGGTACTTCACAAAGGTAAACGGGTGTTTGAGCGCTACATGGGCGCATTGCAAGCGCAACGACCGCACGCCTGCTTTTCCATCACGAAGTCCTATGTCGGCACGCTCGCCGCAACGCTGATTCATGAAGGTGTGCTGAGCGCCCAACACAAGGTCCCGTTCTACCTGCCAGCAATGGCCCGAACCGCCTATGCAGACGCCACTTTGCGCGACGTTCTGGACATGCAGATTGGTGTTGACTACTCGGAACTGTATTCCGATCCGAAGGCGCAAATTTGGGATTATTGCCGCGCCGGCGGCGTACGCCCACGCTTGCCCGGTTACGCCGGCCCTGATAATTTTTACGACTTTTTGTTAACGCTGCGCCAACAGGGTGAACATGGGCAGGCGTTCTCTTACAAGACCGTCAATACGGAGTTGCTGTGCTGGATCATCAAGCAGGTTACCGGCAGCCCGCTGACCGACATGCTGTCGGAACGCCTCTGGTCGCGTCTGGGCTGCGAGCAGGATGCTTATCTGACGGTAGATTCCATCGGTGTCCCGTTTGGTGGTGGCGGCCTCAATGCCAGCCTGCGAGACCTGGCCCGGTTTGGTGAACTGATGCGTTGTGACGGCGCCTGGCAAGGCCAGCAATTGATCCCAGCCGAAGTCGTTACCGATATTCGCCGCGGCGCCGACAAGGCCAAGTTTGCGAAAGCCGGTTACTCCCTTTTGGCTGGTTACTCTTATCGCAATATGTGGTGGGTTTCGCACAACGATTTGGGCGTGTTCGAAGCGCGCGGCATTCATGGCCAGCGGCTCTACGTGGCACCCGCCGCAGAACTGGTGATTGCCCGCTTTGCTTCACACCCGATTGCAGCCAGTGCGGCCAATGATCCCATCACCCTGGCGGCCTTCCCGGCCTTGGGCCGCATGTTGATGGACAGCTAGCAAGCGTGCAAGTCGGCCCCCCGCGGCAGGTCGAAATAAACTGAAACAAACCGATACTGACGCGACACTACCTGGCCGGCAATGTTCGGCACCATGACAGTCCTGTTCAACTACTTCTTGAAAAAGACCAACTGTCATGAAACCCTGGATTAAACGCACGCTGTTCGGCATCTTTGGCGCAACCATTCTGGCCGGCGGACTCGCCGCCTGTGGCCAGCGCCACCATCAGTTTGGCGCCAACATGAGCGCACAGCAATACGCTGAAGTGCGCGACAAAATGGTACAACGAGCCGCCAGCAAACTCGACCTCAACGCCGACCAGAAAAAACTGTTGGGTGTCTTGGGTGACAAGTTTTATGCGCAACGCACGGCGCTGTTGGGTCAAGCGAAGGACCCACGCGCCGAGGTCAAGGCACTGGTGGCGGGCGACAAGTTTGACAAAACCCGCGCGCAATCGCTGGTGACGGAAAAAACGACGGTTTTGCAGACCATGAGCCCTGAAGTTATCGCCGCCATGGCCGAGTTTTACGACAGCCTGAACCCCTCGCAACAGCAAAAAATTCGCGATTTCATGGACGGACGCGGACGCTGGTTTCATCGCGGCTGATGCAGCGGCAAGTCCCCCGTGGTGAAGTCGGCCAGTGGGACAATACCGCATGCACCGAATCCTGCTGATCGACGACGACGCGCAATTAGGCCCGCCACTGGCGTCCTACTTTGCGCGCTTTGACCTGGCGCTGGAATGTGCACGCAGCCCCAGCGAAGGGCTGGCTCGTCTGCGCCACGGTCATATGGACGCTGCCATCCTGGATGTGATGTTGCCCGAGATGGATGGCTTTGCGCTGTGCCGGGTGATTCGCAAAGAGAGTGATATTCCGATCATCATGCTGACTGCTCGCGGCGAGGTGATGGACCGTATTGTGGGACTGGAGCTTGGCGCCGACGACTATTTGCCAAAGCCATTTGAGCCGCGTGAATTGGTGGCCCGACTGCAAACCGTATTGCGCCGTGTGGTGGCTCCCACAACAGCCCAGGCGAGCGGCACGGTGCTGGACTTTGTGGGGCTGACAATTGATGTGACCAGCCGCCGTGTGCAGCGCCAGGGTGAAGTACTGGACCTCACCAGCACTGAATTCGATCTGCTGCATCTGCTGGCG
>JANXLW010000106.1 GCA_025354965.1 Betaproteobacteria bacterium | reverse complement strand
CCGTGGCCTCTGGCAAGGGCGGCGTTGGCAAGAGCACCACCGCTGTCAACCTCGCGTTGGCGCTGGCCGCCGAGGGCGCGAGCGTGGGCCTGCTGGACGCCGACATTTACGGCCCCAGCGTGCCCATGATGATGGGCATTGAGGGCCGGCCCGACAGCAGCGACGGCAAGACCATGGACCCGCTGGAGAACTACGGCGTGCAGGTCATGTCGATTGGTTTTCTGGTGGCACAGGACGAAGCCATGATCTGGCGCGGCCCGATGGCCACCCAGGCGCTGGAGCAGTTGTTGCGTCAGACCAATTGGCGCGATCTGGACTATCTGATCGTGGACATGCCGCCCGGTACCGGGGACATTCAATTGACCCTGTCCCAGCGCGTGCCCATGACTGGCGCCGTGGTAGTGACCACGCCACAGGACATCGCGCTGCTGGACGCCAAAAAAGGCATCAAGATGTTCGAGAAAGTGGGCGTGCCGATTTTGGGGATTGTGGAAAACATGGCGGTGCACGTGTGCAGCCAGTGCGGCCACGTGGAGCACATTTTTGGCGCTGACGGCGGCAAGAAGATGGCCCTGGAGTACGGCATGGACTATCTGGGCGCCTTGCCGCTCGCCATGCAGATCCGCTTGCAGGCGGACGATGGTAAACCGACCGTGGTGTCTGATCCCGACAGCGAAGTGGCGGGTATTTACAAGACGGTGGCACGCAAGGTGGCGGTGTCGATCGCGGCCAAAAACAAGGATTTTTCGTCCAAGTTTCCGTCCATCAAGATTTCCAAAGACACCTGATCGGCGCTGGCGGCGCACCGTCATTGCAACAGAACGTAATTGATGGTGTCGAATCGACACTGTGCCGCGTTGTAGCTGTAGGGCTACCGGTTCAGATAGCGCACTTTTATCAGGGGAATCGTCATGCAAATGCAATCTTTCCGTGTTCGGGTTTTTGCTCTCCTATTCGGCGTTGTTGTGTTGGCCGTCAGCGGCCCGGCCAGCGCAGACCCACCGTCGCGCGTGGCGCGATTGGGCTACACCTCTGGCGCCGTCAGTTTCTCGCCGGCCGGCGAGAACGACTGGGTCCAGGCCACGGTCAACCGGCCGCTGACCAACGGCGACCGCCTTTGGGTGGACGTTGGCGCACGGGCCGAAATCCAGGACGGCGGCGCCATGATTCGCCTGAATGCCAATACCAGTGTCTCGGTTCTCAATCTCGACGACCGCATCACCCAACTGCAGTTGACGCAGGGTGTCATGAATGTTCGTGTGCGACGCCTGGCCCCCAACGCGGTATTCGAAGTCGATACGCCGAACCTCGCCGTTACGCTGCGCCAGAGCGGTGACTACCGGATTGCGGTGGAGCCCGACGGCAACGTGACCGACGTCATCGTGCGCAAAGGCCAGGGCGAAGTCATGGGAGAAGGCGCCGGCTATCTGGTGGATGCGCAGCAAAGGTATCGTTTCCGGGGCGGGGATTTGCGCGACTATGAGTTTCTGGACGCGCCGCGCCAGGATGAATTCGATCACTGGGCGCTCGAGCGCGACCGCGCTTTCGACAACTCGATTACGGCACGCTATGTGTCACGTGACGTGGTGGGTTACCAGGACCTTGATGCGAACGGCAGCTGGCAGTTTGACCAGACCTACGGCAACGTCTGGATTCCGAATCGCGTGGCAGCCGACTGGGCCCCCTACCGTGACGGACATTGGACCTGGATTGACCCCTGGGGTTGGACCTGGGTGGACGACGCACCCTGGGGCTTTGCCGTGTCCCATTACGGCCGCTGGGCGAATCTGGGTCACACCTGGTGCTGGGTACCCGGTCCCATGCGCAGCGCGGCCTACTACGCGCCGGCACTGGTGGTGTTTGTCGGTGGCGACAATTTCCGACTGACGATTTCCAGTGGCAACGTGGGCGGTGTCGCCTGGTTCCCGCTGGCGCCGCGCGAGGTCTATCGGCCAGCCTATTCGGTCAGTCGCGGCTACTTTGAGAACGTCAACCGCAGCAACACGGTCGTCAACAACACCGTCATCAACAATACTTACAACACCTACAACACTACGAACGTGACCAATGTGACCAACGTGACCAATGTTGTGTACGCCAATCGGCAAATTCCGGGTGCGGTTGTTGCGGTGCCGAGAAACACGTTTGTGCAGTCGCAACCGGTGTCCGGTGCCAGGGTAAACGTGTCACGTGAACAACTTGCCGGCGCACCGCTGGCGGTTGCACCACGTGTGGCGCCAACCGAACAAAGCGTGCGCGGCGGCGGTGACCGGCGCGAGCGCCCGCCTAGCCGTGTTTTTGAGCGACCCGTGGTTGCCGTTACGGCACCGCCAGCGGCCCATGTCGGGTTTGCAGCGCAACAGAGACAACTGTCGCTGAGTCCCGGCCGACCACTCGATGAAGCAGCCCGCAAAGAACTGAAACCGGCAGCGGCCATGCCGGCGCCGATTGTCAAAGTACTTGGCGCCACGCCAACAGTGCCGCAACCCCAAGGCGCTGCGCTTCAGGCACCGCCGCTGGCACCGGTCGCCCCTAGCGTCGAGACACGCGGCAGGGCAGAGCACCGTGGCAATGACCAGCAGCGTGTACCCGCCACGGCCCCTGTGCCTATGCCCGCGCCGGCGCCACTGCAACGTGCGCCTGAGCCCAAGGTTGTTGCGCCGCAAGTTGCCCCAACAATATCGGGTACGTCATCCGCCCAAGGTTCCCGGCCCGAGTCTGCTCGCGTCATCAGGCAAACTGAACCAACTCCGACTGTTGCGGCACCCAGACCGCCACCATCGCAGCAACAGCAACAGCAACAGCAACAGCCGCAACGTGCACCCGAGCCAAAGACTGCGGCGCCAGTGTCGGCAGCACCAGTCCAGTCAGCACCAAAAGCTGAACCTGCCGCTGCCACAAAGCAGGCTGAACCTCGCGCCCCGGTTGCTGCGCCCAAGCCGTTGCCACCGTCAATGCCGCCGTCACCAAGCGCAGCGCCGCAAGCGCAACCGACAACCAAGGCCGAGCCCCATGGCCCAAGGCCGTCGCCTGCTGTCAATAAGTCGCCTGACGCGGAAAATGCCAGAGAGGCGGTCAAACGCGAAGAAGAAAATCGCAAACCAAAGGCCGGTCAGACCCAGTGAAAGCAAAGTGGCGCGGGTGGCAAGCTCACAGCGCCATGGCGTCTGTTCCGTAGCCAGGCGCCACTGCTGCCACACCGCCACGACGAATGGCTACCGCACAGTATTTGAATTCTGGAATTTTGCCAAACGGATCCAGCGCGGCATTGGTCATCAGGTTGGCAGCCGCCTCGTAATACGCAAAGGGGACAAAGACCGCGCCTTGGGGTGTGCCGTCGTCCCGGCGCACGTGAATGGCCACCTCACCCCGGCGCGATTGAACTGTGATCACATCCCCAGGCACCAACCCCAAGGCGATCAGATCGTCACCACACAACGACGCCGTGGCCATCGGTTCAATGGCATCCAGCACGCTGGAGCGGCGCGTCATGCTGCCGGTGTGCCAGTGCTCAAGCTGGCGCCCGGTGATGAGCACAAAAGGAAATTGCGCATCCGGTCGTTCGTTGGCCGGAATGATGTCGGCCGGCACCAGGTGCACGCGGCCATCGGCGGTGTCAAAGTGGTCAATAAAGACCGTCGGCGAGCCCGGATCATCGGCGCTCAGGCAGGGGTAGGTGACGCTGGATTCGCGTTGCAAACGCTCCCAGGTAATGCCCGAGATGGCGGTGTGCATGGCCTGACGCATCTCCTCGAATACTTCTGCGACGCCGTTGTGTTCACCTGAATAGTGCCAGTTCAAACCCATGCGTTGTGCGATCTGCTGGATGATCCACAGATCGGGTTTGGCCTGGCCCGGTGGCTCGACGGCCTGCTTGCCAAGTTGCACCATGCGGTCGGTGTTGCTGACGGTGCCGGTTTTTTCCGGCCAGGCCGTTGCCGGCAGCACCACGTCAGCCAGCCAGGCGGTTTCGGTCATGAAAATGTCCTGCACGACCAGGTGTTCCAGACTGGCCAGTGCGTGGCGCGCATGGTTCAGGTCGGGGTCGCTCATGGCCGGGTTCTCGCCCATGATGTACATGCCGCGCACCTTGTGCGGATCGGTCTGTGGCGCCAGCGCCTTGTGCATGATTTCCACCACCGTGTAGCCGGGCTGGTCGTCGAGCTTCATGCCCCAGAAATTTTCAAACCAGTCGTGTGCGCCTTTGTCGGTGACACGCTGGTAGTTGGGAAACATCATGGGAATCAAACCGGCGTCGCTGGCGCCTTGCACGTTGTTCTGGCCACGCAGCGGATGCAGGCCGGAGCCGGGTTTGCCAATCTGACCGGTCACCGTGGCCAATGCAATCAGGCAACGCGCGTTGTCGGTGCCGTGCACATGCTGGCTAATGCCCATGCCCCACAGAATCATCGCCGCTTTGGCCTGGGCAAAGGCGCGCGCCACTTCACGCAGGGTCTGTGCCGCAATGCCGCAGATCGGTGCCATTGCTTCGGGGCTGTAAGCTTTGACGTTTTCTCGCAAGGCCTCAAAGTTGTTGGCGCGCTTAAGGATGAACGCCTGATCGGTCAGGCCCTCGTCGATCACGGTGTGGATCAAGGCATTGAGCATGGCCACATCGGTGTCGGCCTTGAACTGCAGGGTGCGCCATGCGTGTTTACCGATGTCGGTGATGCGCGGGTCCGCCAGCACAATTCTGGCGCCCTTTTTGACTGCATTTTTCATCCAGGTGGCGGCCACCGGATGGTTGCTGGTGGGATTGGAGCCGATGACAAAAATCAGGTCGGCGTTGGCCACGTCGTTGACCTGGTTGCTCACTGCACCCGAGCCCACACCTTCCAGCAGTGCCGCCACGCTGGAGGCGTGGCACAGGCGCGTGCAATGGTCCACGTTGTTGGAGCCAAAGCCGGTGCGCACCAGTTTCTGGAACAGATAGGCCTCTTCGTTGCTGCCCTTGGCCGAGCCAAAGCCGGCCAGCGATTTCTTGCCGTGGCTATCGCGCAGGCCCTTGAGCTTGCCGGCGCTCAATTCCAACGCTTCTTCCCAGCTGGCCTGCCGAAATACGCCAGACCAATCTGCTGTATCGCGGTTCAGGTCCTGCAAAGCGGCCGG
>JANXLW010000090.1 GCA_025354965.1 Betaproteobacteria bacterium | reverse complement strand
GCCCAACTGGTAAAAGTCGGGGGGCTATTGGGCTTGCCAACCGAGACCGTTTACGGCCTCGGTGCCGACGCCGATAACGACAGTGCTATCGCCAAAATTTTTGCCGCCAAAGGTCGCCCCCCAAACCACCCACTGATAGTGCACGTGCCAGACGCGGCCAGCGTATCGCACTTTGCCGCTAGCGTGCCCGACTTTGCCCACCAACTTATACGAACTTTCTGGCCGGGCCCCTTAACTCTAATTTTGCCGCGCCGTGACGGGATAGCGACAGCGGCGGCGGCAGGACAAAACTCGATCGGCTTGCGCTGTCCTTCGCATCCGGTCGCGCAAGCGCTGCTCAAAGCTTGTCGTGAGTTGGATCCAAACCCGGCGCACTTGCAAAAACAGGTCTGGGGCATTGCTGCCCCCAGTGCCAACCAGTTTGGGCGCGTCAGCCCGACCACGGCAATGCATGTGCAAGATGAATTTGGAGCTGATCTGCTGATTCTGGACGGTGGTCCCTGCAGCGTGGGTATCGAGTCCACCATTATCGATTGCACGCGTGCCAGGCCGGTGCTGCTTCGCCCCGGGGCTGTCACGCGCGAGCAAGTGCAAGCCGCGTGTGGTCAACCGGTGCTTCTCAACGAGGAACAGGTTGCGCTAAATGCGCCGGCTCCGCGGGCTTCCGGCACACTCGAATCCCACTACGCGCCGAATGCCAAAGTTCGGCTGATGGACGCCAAAGAAATGCAGACGGCGCTGAATCTGCTGGGAACCGATATCGATGCAGCGAATTCTGGTCCCATCATTGCCACTTATGCACGCACCGCTCTGAAGGTCCGCTCGTCCAAGGTGTTGCATAAGCGCATGCCTGATGCTGCCAGCAGCACGGCACGGCAGTTGTTTGCCGTGCTGCGCGAACTCGATGCCGTTGGCGTCAAACTGATCTGGATCGAACGCCCGCCCGCTAGCCCCGAGTGGGACGGTGTGCGTGACCGCCTGCAAAGGGCGGCAGCGACCTGAGGGCGCAGCACTGATTTCCTGAGCAATTACTGTGATTTAATTTGGTCCATATGGCGGCAATCGAAGCAACGGAAAACCTATGCGACTTCTAATCGTCGAGGATGACGCCCTGCTCGGCGCGGGCTTGCGTGCCGCGCTCGGAAAATGGGGCTTCAAAGTGACCTGGGTCAGGCACGGCGCGGCCGCTTTTGACGTGCTGGCGAATGAGGAATTCGTCGCTGTGGTGCTGGATATTGGTTTACCTGACATGAGCGGCCTGGAAGTGCTGCGCAGGCTGCGCGCTGGCGGCAATACGCTGCCGGTGATGGTCCTCACGGCGCGCGACACGACACGCGACAAGGTGACCAGTTTCGACCATGGGGCGGACGACTATCTGGTCAAGACCACGGATATGGAGGAATTGGTGGCACGCTTGCGGGCCCTGGTTCGGCGTTCCGGTCGCGGTGGTGGTTTGCTTAGTGTTGGCGAGCTGATACTGGACCTGGATGCCCGCGTGCTTACCAGGAATGGCGAAGCGGTGAATGTTTCCAAACGCGAGTTTGATATCCTGCGCGCACTGATGGAGGGCGCCGGACGGGTTCTCACCCGTGCCCAGCTCGAACAGTCGCTGTATGGCTGGAATCACAACGTTGAAAGCAATGCGGTCGAAGTGCATATTCATAACCTGCGCCTCAAGATTGGCGCGACGACACTCAAAACTGTGCGTGGTGTTGGTTACACCATCGCCAGGAACGAGGCGTGATCGCGCAGCGACACCATTCCCTGAGCCGACGCCTGCTGGTGGGCTTGGTCGTCGTCAGTTTTTCCTATTGGGCTGTCATCGCTTGGCTGACCGTTCGCGACAGCGTTGACGAAGTGTATGAACTCTTTGATGTCCATCTGGCCCAGACTGCGCTGGCCTTGCTGCGGGTAACCGATCCCGACGAGAGTGATCCCCTTGTGATTCCGAATCGAACCCAGGCGCCCGCTTTGCACGAAATATTTGATCAATGGCCAGAGTTGCCCCAGCGCCTTGCCGATAGCCGATCCGCCACTGCAAAACAAGGTAACACCGGCGCTCCAGTGGTGCCAGCAGTGACCGGTTCTATCCATTCGATGCATGCGGAATACGAAAAAAATCTGCGCTATCAAGTCTGGAGCGGCGACGGCAGCTTATTGCTGCGATCGGCCAACGCTCCTGTTGTGACGATGGCGTCATCAGATGGTTATTCCGAGACGATGGACGCGGATGGCAAGACCTGGCGTCACTTTGCCGTCTGGGACATGCATCATCATTTTCGTATCGTTGTGTCGGAAGCGCATGAACTGCGCAATCGACTGGTCCGGCGCATCGTCTTGCAGCTGGCCAGCCCGTTGGCGCTTGGACTGCCGGTATTGATCGTGCTGTTGTGGTTTTCCATCAGCAGGGGTCTCAATCCGGTGGGTGTTCTGACACGCGAAATTGCCAGCAGAAAACCCGATAATTTGAAGCCGTTGGATGCCAGCAGCGCACCCGGAGAAGTTCGTCCCATGGTGTTGGCCCTGAACGAATTGTTGCAACGGGTGACGCATACGCTGGAGGGCGAGCGACGCTTCACCGCCAATGCGGCGCATGAACTGCGAACGCCACTGGCAGCTATTCAGGCACAACTGCACGTAGCAGGCAAGGCAGACAGCGAGACCGAGCGTCAGCAGGCGATGCGGCAGTTGCAAAGCGGCGTGGAGCGCAGCATTCGCCTGGTGGGTCAACTGCTGACCCTGGCGCGGCTTGATCCCGAGCAAGCCTTGCCAGATGCGCATTTGGTGAACTTCGGCACTATCGCCGAAGCCGTATGTGCCGAACTGGCGCCGCTGACGCTGCAACGCGGGCAGACACTTGAGCTACTGATTGAGCCCGATCTAGCGCCGTTGTCTGGCAATGCCGATATGTTGTCGATGCTGCTTTCCAATCTGGTGGATAACGCGATACGCTACACGCCGCGCGGCGGCCGCGTAGACGTGGTGGTGGGCCACTACCTGTACGGTTTGATGCTCGAAGTCAGCGACGACGGTCCGGGAATTCCTGTCTCGCAGCGTGACCGGGTGTTCGAGCGCTTCTATCGGATTGCCGGTCCGGATCAACCCGGAACCGGTCTGGGACTGGCCATTTGCCGGCGCATCGCGGAGCTGCATCATGCCAGGGTGACGCTGAGCGATGGACCGCGCGGGCGCGGCGTTACCGTCAGCGTATTTTTTTCTGGCTAGCAGGCAAAAGGGCGCAAAAAAACAGCCCCGTAGCAGCGGGGCTGTTTGGCGCTACTTAGGCCCGCTGGCTGGTTAGAAACTGTAGCCCACGGCCAAAATGAACACTGACGGATGGAACACGATGTCAGCAGTGCGCTCAATGCCCAGCGTGTTGGTGGTCATCGTCGTTCTGACGCGAGCCGTTGTCCAGGCGCCGGTGACTGACCACGGGCCGCCCAGTTTGGCCGTCACACCCAGTTGCAAGGCCGGGCCTATCGAGTTTTTCAGTTTGATGGTGGTGGGGCCACCGTTGACGGCGTCATTCACGGCGGTTGATTCAGTCTTGTCGAACTTGGTGAAGTTCAGACCGACGCCGACAAACGGGCGCATCTGACTGTTGCTATCACCAAACCTGTAGTTGGCAAACACGGTAGGTGCCACTTGCCGGACCTTGGCGGAGAGGGCGCCATCCTGGACCGCTACGCTACCCGGAACCGCGGTAGGTTTGAGGACAACCAGAGAAACATCATGCGTAGGCGGAAGACCAAGGGCCAGCTCCGCTTCCCAGTGGCTGTCGATTTCACGTGATGCACTGAAAAACAGGGTTGACTGACTCTGGACCTTCAAGCTGAGCGCATCGGTTGGGGTAAACGGGCCAGATACCGGGCTGGCCGATGAGTTGGGCTCGACATTGACCAAGCCAAGCTTGATGGTGGTTGATTGGGCCAGCGCGCTGCCTGACGCAACAAGAGCCAGCGTCACTGCAACGGATGCCGAAAGAAGTGTATGTTTCATTGGGTTTGCTCCGTTGATTTAGAACTGGGAGAAGAAGCCGCGCGCTGCCGCGTTGCAATAGGGAGGTACCAACGTGCCGTGGTAGGCGCCGGTTACGGCAGCGGCGGCATTGGCGCCGGAGGCGGCGATCAGAGCGCCCTTGGCAGCCGCAAAACCCACTTTGGCAGCTGCAAATGGATCGCCAGCGCCCGTCGGGGCCGAGTCAACGTCCAGTACGGTGACCAGACCGGCTGGCAAGCCAGCCCACAAGGCACCCATCAAGCCGGTGTTCAGACTGTAAAAGACGGTGGGGTCACCATTGCCGGCGCACAGCAAGACCGGTGCTTGCGGAGTCCAGCCACGCAAGTCGTTTAGTTTCGCCGCCATGCGCAGCGGGTTGAGTGGGGTACTCGCCGGGGCGCCGGTGGTGAAGCTGGGTACTACCCCGTCCGGATTGGCGATCGCATCCATCAGGTAGCTCAAGCGGACGCTGTTTTTGATCAGGTTGTTGGTACCAAAACCCAAGGCGAACAAGGCATCGGTGGCGCCGCCAGTGACTGGTGGCGTGATGGATGCGAATGCTGGTGCCGGCGGCGTGCTGTTAAAAAGCGCCAACTGCGGTAACTTGCCACTGGTGACGACGGTCGTGAAGTCGTAGGTACCCGGCAGCAATGTCTCGATGCCGGTGGCATAAGCGCTTTCATAAACATCGGCAGGGGTGGTGTACAGATTGCCGTAGGCCTTCTGGAAGCTGGTGAAAATCATGGGTGTAAAAATCGTGCCGCCGGCGTTTACATTGCCGTAAAACGTGGCATCCGACTGAGCCGCCAGCGCGTAGGGGCCGGACATCGGAGCCGATGCGGTCACCGGTATGCCAGCCGCCTGCATCGCCTTATGGGCCGCCATCGCCACGAAACCACCCTGCGAGTAACCCGTGATGAACAGCTTGGCACTGGCGGTGGTCGGTGAAATCAGTGTTGGTAGTGCCTTTTTGGCGGCCGCCAGCACGTCAATCATTTCCTTGGACTGCTGGTCGGCATTCAAGTACGGGTGGTAAGCCAATGGTGAACTGTCATAGCCGGCGTAATTGGGGGCCACCACAATATAACCTTGTGCCGCGTACAACGCCGCCAGCAGCACGCCTTCGGAGTAAGCAGGATTGGTTTTGTCAGAAAAATCGGCCAGGTTGTAGCGTCTGGTGATGTTGGTACCGTGGGCATACATCACAATTGGGCGCGCGCCGGTGCAGGCGGCACCGCTGCCGGTGGGCACCATCAGGGCACCCGAAGCAGTGGTGGGTTCAGCGGCGCCGACAGTCCCGTACTGGATGTATTGCACATCGACGCCGCAAGGCAGCGTTCCGGTGGTCGAACCGGTCGAAAGCTGAAGCAAACCGAGCCCGCTGGCGCCGCTGGCAGTCAACAAGGCTTTGAAATCAGCGGCGGTCATGGAGGTGATACGCGGCGGTGGGCTCTGCATCAGCGCGCCACGCGTCGGATTTGCCGTCTGTGTTCCCAGCGGTCCGCTGTCTCCGCCACCGCAAGCCGCGAGCACCAGCGCCGCGAATAGCGAGGCCCCTAAAACCTTGTATTTAGTCATCCGTATTCTCCAGAAATTTTGGGCTGAGATCAAAAAAATAGAACGATCGTACTATTTTCATGTTTAATGATATAGCTCAAACAAAATTCTGAGAACAGGGGAAAACCCGGTGATGTTTTACATGTAGCGTAGCTTCATCAACAAAATGGTTGCCGCCAGAGCCAGGGTGATGACGTTGGCAATCACGATCGGCCAGGCGCCCAGCAGCAAACCATAGAGCAGCCAACAGGCAATGCCGAGCGTGAAGGCGCTGTACATACCCAGCGAGATGCCGCTGACGTCGCGCGTAGTGAACGTGTGCCAGGCCTGCGGCACGAAGCTGGCGGTGGTGAGGAAAGCTGCCAGGTAGCCAATGAATTCGGATAAGGTGCTAGCGGACATGATGGGTATTTCGGGAGGCAACAAATCTGTTGGCGATTCGACGGGTTCAATTGTCTTTGACGGCCCAGTCCAGCAGCGCCTCAAACGCGGGTCGGGCAGCGCTGGCGTTGGGGTGGTTGGCAACGGCAATCAGCACATAACGTTTGCCGCTGGCGCCATGCACATAGCCGGCTATCGCAGCCACATCACGCAGGCTGCCGGTTTTAAGGTGGGCTCGGCCTTGGGCCTGCGCGCGACTGCGCTTTTGCGTGCCGTCCACACCCGCAATCGGCAACGAGGACATCAGCTCAGGCATCAACGGGGACTGGTAGGCTGCTTGCAGCAGGTGCGCCAACGCCTGTGCGCTGATGCGCTCGATGCGTGACAAACCCGCACCGTTGTCCAGCGTGGGCGCTTCGTCGGAACCGATGCGTTCTTTCCACCAGCGGCGCAGCACCTCGCCCGAGGCTTTGCGTGAGGCTTTCTGATAGATCACGGGGTTTGCAACTTGTCCGGTGATGGTGCCGACCGGGTTGCCGTTCTGGGCGTTGGCCGGCAGGCTAAGTGTCAGAAACAGCTGCTGCGCCATCACGTTATTGCTGAATTTGTTGATGTCGCGGATGATCTCGGCCAAAGGCTGGGAGATCAATTCAAATACCGGCTGGATGGTGGTTTTCGGCGCGACGCCAGCCGCCACGGGCAGGCGTCCTTCACGCACCGTGCCCGCCAGCTTGCCGCCCATCGCAATCCAGAGTCCTTCAACCGCACGCGCGTTGTAGCTGCCGGGGTCAGCATAGGCAACCGACCAGACTTTTTCGAGGCAAGCCGCCGCGTAAACACCGGCAAATCGAATGCGCGCCGGATCAGTAAAATCGGCCTTCAGCGCCGCGCGGTAGTCGTCACAGTCGCCAGAAGACAAGGCAACGCTGGCCTGCATGTGCACGCCTGCCAACGGTGGTTCAAACTGAACATGCGCCAGGGTAGCGTTGCTGTCGGGGACAAAGGTCATGACCACCGATTTGAAATTCAGCAAGAGCGCGTCGGGCATGACGTTGTAGGGACGCAGCGGTTCACCGTCAAAGCTGGCCGGGTCGAGGTCCATGACCTCGAAGGCACTGTGGTCCAGCACGATGTCACCGGCGATTTTGTCGATACCAAGGCCTTGCACCCGGCGCAACAATAGCCACAGACGCTCGGTCACCAGTTTGGGGTCGCCCTGACCCTGGATGTACAAGTTGCCAAACAAGGTGCCATCGCGCACAACGCCTTCCACAAACACCGGCGTGCGCCAGGTGTAGGCCGGTCCCAACAGATCAAGCGCCGCATAGGTGGTCACCAACTTCATGACGGACGCCGGATTGACCTGGACCGTGGCGCGGTGGCTCAGTCTTGGCGCTGATTTGGCCTCGGCATCCACCACCAGCAGCGTG
>JANXLW010000076.1 GCA_025354965.1 Betaproteobacteria bacterium | reverse complement strand
AGCCCGTTCCAGCAGGCGCAGATGTTCAGTCTGATGGACGAGAACATTCACAACATTGCCATAGAAGGCGTATTTGACGACTGCCAGGACATTGTCAAAGCCGTGTCGAACGACCTCGATTTCAAACGCAAGTACAAGATTGGTACCGTCAATTCCATCAACTGGGCGCGCTTGATGGCGCAGGTGGTGTATTACTTCGCCGGTTACTTTCAGGCCACTGAGGCCCCCACGCTACCCGCTTCGCGTGGTTCGCTGCCCCCCGAGGGGGCTAATTTTGGCTCCGCCGCACTTCGCGAGCCTATAGGCGGCCCGTCGGAAAATTGCCCAACTCCTCCTGGTAAAGTAAGTTTCACCGTTCCATCAGGTAACTTTGGCAACATTTGTGCAGGCCACGTAGCGCGCATGATGGGCTTGCCAATCGATAAGTTGGTGGTGGCTACCAACGAGAACGATGTGCTGGACGAATTTTTTCGCACCGGTGTCTACCGGGTGCGCAGCAGTGCCGATACGCACGAGACATCGAGCCCCTCGATGGATATATCCAAGGCGTCGAATTTTGAGCGTTTTGTGTTTGATCTTCTGGGTCGCGATGGCGCGCGGGTGAAAGAACTGTTTGGCAGTGTTCTAAACCAGACTGGGCGCTTTGACTTGAGCGCTGAGCCGGCGTTTGCGCAACTGGCTTCTCGCTATGGGTTTGAAAGCGGTAACAGCACCCATGCCAATCGACTTGACACCCTACGCAATACTTTTGAGCGCTTTGGCGTGATGATAGACACGCACACGGCAGACGCCGTCAAGGTGGCGCGCGAGCACCAGCAACAAGACCAGCCGATGATCGTGCTGGAAACCGCCTTGCCCATTAAATTTGCCGCCGCCATTGTGGAAGCACTTGGGCGCGAGCCGGATCGTCCTGCCAAGTTTCAAGGTATTGAAGACTTGCCCAAACGGGTGGTTCGCATGACGGCTGATGTGGGTGCAATTAAAGCCTATATAGCGCAGCATTGCCCATGAAGGTGGTGGGCCTGGCAGGGTACTCCGGTTCCGGCAAGACCACGCTGGTGGAGCGCCTGATCCCGGTTTTTCGACTCCATGGTCTACGGGTGTCGGTCGTCAAGCACGCCCACCACAGTTTTGACATTGACCATGTTGGCAAAGACACCTACCGTCATCGTGAGGCAGGCGCCTTTGAAGTCGTGGTAGCGTCGAAACACCGCCTTGCCCTGATGCGAGAGTTTGAACAGCCAGCGCAACTTTCAGTTCACCATTTGATAGCTGAACTTTACGCGGGTGTTGACTGGGTATTGGTAGAAGGATTCAAGGACTCGGACTTGCTTAAAATGGAAGTGTGGCGGGCGTTGTCGAAGCAACCTGCGCGCTATGTCGATGACGACTTTATCGTGGCCATTGCCACGGACTCGCCTGATCAACTGCCGCATGCGACGCAACGACCTGTGCTGGACCTCAATGATGCAGACGCTGTGGTGAGTTGGTTGATTGCCAGCGAAACCAGATTTGAGTATCGGTCGGAGATGTTTGCGTGAATATGTCACGGACGCAGTTGAAATCACTGGATGAAGCGCTGGCTGAATTGCTGGAATTTGCCAGGGGTCCGCTGGACATCGAAACGGTTGCTACGTTTGACGCCGATGGCCGGGTGTTGGCCTATGACATCGTGTCTGCCCTGCACGTGCCGCCGCAGGACAACAGCTCCATGGATGGGTATGCCGTGTGTTGCGCCGAAGTGTCGCTGGCACAGACGCAATCGCAAGGCGTGCTGCCGGTGAAGCAGCGCATTGCGGCCGGCTCAGAAGGTGAGCCGCTGGCACCCATGAGCGCGGCCCGAATTTTTACTGGGGCGCCAGTGCCGGGTGGCGCCGATGCGGTGGTGATGCAGGAAGACTGCGAGACGGTTGATGGCAACAGTGTACGCATCAAGGCCAAGCCAACACCGGGCCAATGGATTCGACGCGCCGGGGAAGACATCACCCGCGGCACCGTTGTGCTGTCCAAGGGCGAACGCCTGACACCCGCTTCTGTGGGTCTGGCGGCCAGTATCGGCATGAATTTGCTGTCCGTGGCGCGGCGCCCGCGGGTGGCATTGTTTTCCACCGGTGATGAGTTGGTGATGCCCGGCGACGTGGCGCCGGAACAGATGAAACCTGGCGCCATTTACAACTCGAATCGCTTTTTCCTGCGAGCTTTGCTTTCGCGTCTGGGTTGTGCCGTGAGCGACCTCGGCATCGTGCCGGACCGGCTGGACGCCACAGTAGACGCCCTGCAAGCGGCGGCGCAGCAGCACGATCTGATTTTGACCAGTGGCGGCGTCTCGGTTGGGGAAGAAGACCATATCAAACCGGCTGTGCGGTCATTGGGCTCGCTGGAATTGTGGCAGGTGGCCATCAAGCCCGGCAAGCCCTTTGCCTATGGGCGAGTGCAGAACGCCCATTTTATTGGTCTGCCGGGCAACCCGGTGTCGAGTTTTGTAACCTTCGTATTGTTGGTGCGTCCGTTCCTGCTCAAACTTCAAGGCACCACCCAGTTCGCAACCAAATCAGTCGCGGTGCCGGCACATTTCCAGTGGGCGAGAGCCGATAAGCGCCGTGAATTCCTGCGTGCGAGGCGCAACGCGATGGGAGGTCTGGATTTGTTTGCCAACCAGAGCTCAGGCGTGCTGACCTCTGCCGTTTGGGCTGACGGCATGGTGGACAACCCGCCGGGTCAGACCATTCAATACGGGGATATCGTTCGGTTTATCCCTTTTGCGGAGGTGCTGGGATGAAAGTGACAGTCAAGTATTTCGCGTCGATCCGGGAAGCTATTGGCGTGTCCAGTGAATCGGTGCAAACCACGGCGTCGACGCTGGCGGCGTTGCGTGACCAGTTGATTGCCTCGGGTGGCGGTCATGCCAGCAGTCTTGCACGCGGGCAATCTGTGCGCATGGCGCTCAATCAGTTGATGAGTGACGAGTCCGCAACCCTGATTGAAGGTGCCGAAGTTGCCTTTTTTCCACCCGTGACAGGAGGCTGAGGTGGGCATGGATCCACATCTCGCCAAAGATTCCGACGTTCGCATTCAGGCTGAGGATTTCGACCTGGGTGAGGAGATAGGTGCCCTGCGCGCCAATGACCCCCGCGTTGGCGCCATTTGCAGTTTTGTTGGCACTGTTCGTGACCGCCATACTGGATTGATCGGTGGCATCAGCAGCATGGAGCTCGAGCACTATCCCGGTATGACAGAGAAATCGATACAGACCATGATCGACGAAGCGCGCCGGCGCTTTGATATTTATTCAGCCCGGGTCGTTCACCGCGTCGGTGTCCTTCAACCGCTGGACCAGATCGTGCTGGTGGCGGTCACCTCGGCTCACCGTGGAGAGAGTTTCAGGGCTTGCGAGTTTTTGATGGATTACCTTAAAACCCAAGCACCATTCTGGAAAAAAGAAGAAACTCCCGAGGGTGCGCGCTGGGTCGATGCGCGCGTCAGCGATGACGTTGCCTTGGCACGTTGGGGCATCTCAGCATCAAATTCCGGTTGATCAATTCAGGTATTGAGGTGGCTCGGCAGCGGCAAAGACGTCCGCCGCTTCGGCATCTGTGCGCGGATCAAGCTGATTCAGGGTCATGCCCCAGTTAGCGTGTTGCAGCGCCGCATCAAGCAGATGCATGAAGCCGTGGAGCAAGTCATGTCCCAGTGTGACTTCAAAACTGCGGGACCCCGCCAGATCAGGGAGTTTTTCTTCAAACCCAATTCGCAGTCCACCCCCTTCGCTGGGCGTGATATGGACGGTGGTGGCCAACAAGGGGGACTCTCCGATGGGCAACGCCGTTGCCTTAGTATTAAATGGCGTTTCAAAGTCGGCTTGCCGCAGGGACTCCTGAATTTTGAATTGCGCCGATGTTGTGGGATCGGAGCCATCGCCGCCGGTGTTCTCCGGAAGGGTTGCAGTCAGCTCTGTGGTCACTTTAATCATGTGAGGAAACAGGTTCTTTACCATGCGCCGTGTCAGCCAAAGCCGCAGTTCCTCGCCGGCATGCGTGTTCAAGCGGACCAAAATGCGGTCTTGCTCCGTCACATAGCTGGCTTGCAATTGGTGAATCGTCATATTTTGATTTTAGTCAGTCTTGGCAAGCGCTTGGGCACTTGAAATGTTCGCTCTTAACCCAAGGTGAACGACTACCCGGAAAAAGAGGATTGCCATGCGAATCGAAAAACTTACCACCAAGTTTCAGGAAGCCCTGGGCGAAGCCCAGACGCTGGCGTTGGGCAACGACAATGCCTACATCGAACCGGTTCATGTGCTGGCGGCCATGCTGCGCCAGGATGATGGTCCCAAGGCCTTGCTGCAACGGGCCGGCGTGAACGTTCAGGGATTGCTCGCTGGCGCTGAAGCCGCCATCCAAAAGCTGCCTCAGGTGCAGAGCCAGGAGCAGGTAGTGATGGGTCGCGACATGGGCCTACTGCTACAGGCGACCGAGAAAGAATCGATCAAGCGCGGTGACCAGTTTGTAGCGGGTGAGTTGTTTTTGCTGGCGCTGACCGACAGCAAACAAGATGTCGGAAGAATCGCGAAAGAGAACGGCCTGACCCGAAAATCACTTGCGGCCGCCATCGATGCTGTGCGCGGTGGCCAGAACGTGGACAGTGCG
>JANXLW010000057.1 GCA_025354965.1 Betaproteobacteria bacterium | reverse complement strand
GCCGACTACAGCGCCCTGATCGCACTCGCTGCCAATTCGTCCAGTTTGCTGGCCGAGATCAACCTGGTGCTTGCCAGCAGCCAGTTGTCGAGCGCCACCTTAACGCAGATTCAAAATGCGGTCGACACCATCGGCGCCGCTACCGACGCCGGAAAACTCAACCGTGTCTACGCCGCACTCACGCTGGTGATGGCCGCGCCAGAGTACATCACACAAAAATAAGGTACCGCAGCATGAAAAACTTTCAGAACATCGCGCCCGATAACGCCTCGCGCCGGGCTTTTTTGAAGCGTGCCGGTGCAGTCTCGCTGGCGGCAAGCGCCAGCCCCTGGGCACTGACCCTGGCCGCCATGGGCGAAGCCGCAGCCGCTACCGCCAGCGACTATAAGGCCCTGGTCTGCGTCTTCCTGTATGGCGGCAATGACTACGCCAACACTTTGCTGCCCTTTGACCCGGCCGGCTACAACGCGCAAAACGCCCTGCGCGCCAACCTGGCAATCGACCGCAGCTTGCTGACGCCCACACTGCTCAACCCGGCCACGGCGCTGCCCAACGCCCGCCAGTATGCGCTGGCTCCCGGACTCAATCCATTGCTGCCGATTTTTGACGCCGGAGCGATGACTGTGCTGCTGAACATCGGAACGCTGGTTCAGCCCACCAGCAAGCTTCAGTACAGCAACCAGTCGGTACCGCTGCCACCCAAATTGTTCTCGCACAACGACCAACAGTCCTTCTGGCAGAGTTCTTCGCCTGAGGGCGCTGCCTCCGGATGGGGGGGCCGTATGGGCGATCTGTTTGCGGCGGGTAACGGCAACGCCACCTTTACTTGCATCAGCGTGTCCGGCAATGCCGTTTATCTGGCTGGCAAATCGGCGGTGCAGTACCAGGTAACCCCCAGCGGATCGGTTCCAGTGGCCGGCATCAAAAGCCCGCTGTTTGGCTCGACGGCCTGTTCCACTGCGCTGCAGAATCTGATGACAGCGCCGCGCACGCACCTGCTGGACAATGAATACGCGCGGATTGGCAAGCGTTCCATCGACGCCAACGACCAGCTCTCCAGCGCCCTGGGCAGCGTCACGCTGGCAACGACTTTTCCCGGCGGCAACAGTTTGGCCGATCAACTCAAGATGGTGGCGCGACTGATTGCTGCCCGCAACACACTGGGTGTCAAACGCCAGGTGTTCTTTGTCTCGATCAGCGGCTTTGACACGCACGACAGCCTGCTCAGCGTGCATCCCACCCTGATGGCCACGGTCGGCAATGCAATCGGGGCTTTTTATCAATCGACCGTGGACCTGGGCATCGCCAGCCAAGTAACGACTTTCACTGCCTCCGATTTCGGCCGCACGCTGGTTAGCAACAACGAAGGCTCGGATCATGGCTGGGGCAGCATGCATTTTGTTCTAGGTGGCAGTGTCAGGGGTAAGTCCTTTGTCGGCACGGCACCCGTCATCGCCAATGGCGGCCCGGACGATGTCGGCCAGGGGCGTCTGCTACCGGCCCTGTCGGTCGATCAACTTGGCGCCACACTGGCAACCTGGTTTGGCGTATCGGTCAGTGACCAGGCCACCATCCTGCCCAACCTGGGCAACTACAGCCAGAAGAATCTGGGCTTCCTAAGCTGATTCATAATGCCCCGACTTGAAGTTTTCAAGTCTCAAAGCCAATCAACCGGTGTTGATAGCCAAAGCCGTCGTCATAAGTTTGCCAAGCCCAAATACAAGGTGACCAATTGGCCAGAATAAAACGATGCATTGGGCAAGCGTGGTGACATCACGATCTGGTTTACCGAGGCGGCGATCAATGAATGGCGACCAGCAAAAACAGGACAGCGCGGACGACCCCAAGAGTATTCTGATCGCGCCATCGAGACGGCCATTTTGATTCGCCAAGTCTTCAAGCTGCCGCTGCGCCAGACTGAAGGCTTCATGAATTCAATGACCCGCCTCATGAACGCCGCCATCACCATCCCTGACTTCAGTTGTATCTCCCGACGCAGCGTCGAACTGCCACGCCATGTTTTGAGCAAAGCACTAGAACCTGGCAGTCTGGTGATCGTTGACTCCACGGGCTTGAAGGTTTACGGCAAAGACGAGTGGCATCAGGAGAAACACGCGGTGCTCGCTCGCAGAACCTGGCGCAAGCTGCATCTGGCGGTGGACGAGAACCATCAGGTTCTGGCCTGCGAACTCACGACACCAGAGGTTGGCGACCCCACGGCAGTTCCCGATTTGCTGGATCAAATTGACACGCCTTTTGAGACCTTCATGGGAGATGACGCCTTCGAC
>JANXLW010000038.1 GCA_025354965.1 Betaproteobacteria bacterium | reverse complement strand
CCGCTCAGTTCAATGTCACCCGGGCTTTCAACATGCGCGTAGTTGCCCAGCGAAAAGTCACAACTGTTCATGTGCACACGGCACAAGGTGTAGCCGTGCCCCAGAGTCGCGGGCACTCAAAAAATGTCGAAACATCGTTCAGTCACCGCCTGCCAATAGAGCGCGCAAGCTCTGGCTGTCTGCGCGCTCTGAAGCTGCCTTACTTGGACCAGTAAACCGCGTCCATCCTGATCTTCGGCAGACCGGTGGCGGTGGTGTTACCCGTGAAGGCGAAGCGGTCGGCAATCATGAAGCGGGATAGAACCAGGCGCAGATCGATCTTCGGATTGACCGTGACGAAGTCCTTGATGGGGATCGTCAGCTTGCACCAGGCATTGGTGTTGCAGTAGCCGTATTGACCATTGCTGATTTGCAGGAAGGCCTCTTGTGCGCCGTCAAGATCGGTGTCGGTGGAGATGCCGATCTCGATCTTCTCGTTCTTTGCAGCACCGTAGCTGGTCTTCAGATAGACGTTCAGCGAGCCAGCGGCAAACTGGGATAGATTCTCCGTGACTGGTGGGTTTGCAGCCGACTGGTACAGCATGCCCCAGCCCCAGGTTTCTGGTCGTGGATCGATCTCGTAGCTTTCCATGCCGTCACCCGGCGCGCCGTCGGCAACTGGCTGCCAGAAGGTGTTGACAAATGGATCCCAGCGCAACCCGGTCGGGGCAAAGCCAGTCACCGTTTCTGAGTAGATGACGTAATTGCTTTGAGACACCGCCGTATGCACAGTGGGGAGTTTGAAGTACAAGGCGTCAGTGGTGGCATAAGTTCCAGCCGCATATTTGAATGTGCTGGTTTGCGGGTGGGTAGATTGGATGGCAAAGCGGGCTTCGCGGAATCTGTTGAACAATCCCCATTTGTCGTCGGAACCCTTCCACTGCTCGTCAAAAGCCTCGAAGTAAAAGACCGCCTTCGGACCCGAGCCATCAATCCACCACGCCTGCAAGCGGTCAAAGTATATTTTCTGGTTGGCCGGATGCGCCAGGAATTTGTACCAGTTGGCGCCGCTGGCGTCTTCCGCCATCCAGCCAGTTTCGCCAACGATGATGGGCATCGCGGAATAGCCTTTGGAATCTATAAAACTGCGCGCTGCTGCGTAGTCTTTCTTGGTCGAATCCATGGCCGCCTTCATCATGGCGACGGCGCGGTCCGGCCCCGTGGGAACGGCGGTTTGCTTCCAGTCCCAAGAAGTCGGGTTGTAGTGCGTATCGACCATCGCATAGCTGTGCACTGACGCGAAATCAATGGCGTCCAGGATGACACGGTCGGCGGCGGCATAGTAAGCCCAGTTGTCGTCGGTGGTGACCGGTTGTGTGATCTGGCTGCGCACGTAGGCAATGTGGCTGGCCAGCACTGCCGGTTTCATGGCGTGATCGCTCCAGTTCACCAGGCTCTCGTTGCCAACGCTGACGGCCACCACGATGTCGGGGTAGCTCTTGGCCAATGCCACGCCGAGCGCAATTTGCGCCTGGTTGCCGGGCTCGTTATAGCCGGCCATCCACATGCCCAGGTAGACCTTGAAGTCAAGGTTGTTGGCCGGGTCGCTGATGACCCGCAAGGTGCGCTCTGCCACTTTCACGTCGCTGTTGAACAGGCGGATCATTCCAAATCCGGCCTGCTTCAACAAGTTCAGATCTTCAATCACCATGGCATCGGTGATGTCCTCGTTGGCAATGTCGGTGGCTTTGCTGGCGTCACCGACGGTGGTTGCCGTGCGGTAAGGTGAATAGTTGACCGCCTTGCGTTGCGCAAAAGCCGGGCTCAGGGCTCTTTGCCCACCCGCGGTTAGCGTGACATCGGTGGTTGGCGTTTTGCCACCGCCGCCACACGAGACAAGAATCAGGGCGAATGCACACGCCAGGGCGGCGCGTGCCAGTTGGGCAGGATGAATGGCCATGGTGCTGAGTTGGGTTGATTTCATGAAAGTGACCTTTTGCTGGGGGCGCATCAGAACCCGTAAACCATTCCAAGGATGAGCCAGTTGCCGCGTTGTGCTACGCGCGAATCCACATCCGAGAAGGATGCATTGCCAGGCATGGACATGGGCGACAGGCCCAATCTGGCGTAGCGCACCTGGCCGGCCTGAACGTCGTACTTGAGCCCGTTGCCGTAGTCGTATTGAAGCCCCAGCACGCCGAACAAGGCCGAGTTGCCCTGGCCCCGGTCGCTTGGGTTGTCAGTGCGTGCGGTGCCCAGATGCACCAGACCGACCGATGGCACCCATTTGCCAACGCGGTAGCGGGCACCCAGCAAGACGTCGTAGGAACTCGCGGGATAACCCGGGTTCTGCACACCATTGAGTGTGGCATTCCAATCAACGTTGAACATATTGTTCCAGTACAGGGTGGTCGGGTTTTGTACCGCGCTGGCGCCGCTCCACCAGTTGCGACGCAGGCCGCCAGAGAGCTCCAGTTGCGAGTCCACCTGATAGCGCGCCATCACCATCGTGATGCCCTGACTGGCGTCCTGCAGGTTGGGAAGGGCGTCGTCTTGCGGGAACGGCGTCAAGCCCATGAACGGGTTGTGGCCCCAGGCACCGGGGCCACCATTGCGCGCCCTTTGGTACATGGCATCCATGACCAGCGAACCACGGTGAAATTGTGCATACAACTCGACAAAACTCGGCTTGTGAACCTTGAACGCGGTGTTGCCACGGTCATAGGTTGCCTCAAGCACCAGGTCGCCTTCCGCCACATCAAGAACGCGTGAGGTGTAGCGCACGGCCTTTGTCAACATGCCGTAACCAGCACCGCTGGAGCCCCAGTTTTCGGCCAAGCCCAGATTTGTGCCGTAAGGATAGTCGGC